>JAJPIV010000167.1 GCA_021324595.1 Actinomycetota bacterium
CCACCTGGACGTGGCCGACCGGTTCGGGAACCTGGTCTCGGCGACCCCGAGCGGGGGCTGGCTGCAGAGCTCGCCGGTCGTGCCCGGCCTGGGGTTCTGCCTGGGCACGCGGGCGCAGATGTTCACGCTCAGCCCGGGACTGGCGAGCACGCTGGCGCCCGGCCGCAGGCCGCGGACCACGCTGTCGCCCGGCCTGGTCCTGCGGGACGGCGAGCCCTACCTGGCGTTCGGCACTCCCGGCGGAGACCAGCAGGATCAGTGGACGATCGGGTTCTTCCTCAACCACGTCGTCTTCGGGATGAACCTGCAGGAGGCGATCGACGCGCCGGCCCACCACACCGATCACTTCCCGTCCTCGTTCTACCCGAGGCAGAGCCTGCCCCGCTCGCTGACCGTGGAGGAGCGGGCGGGCGGCGAGGTGATCGATGACCTGCGCCGGCGCGGGCACGAGGTGACGGTGTCGGACCCGTGGTCGCTCGGCCGGATCAGCGCGGTGGCCCGCGACCGCGGGTTCCTGTACGCCGGCGCGAACCCGCGGGGCATGCAGGGCTACGCGGCCGGCCGGTAGGCCGCGCCGTGACCGGGCAGCATGCGCCGGCCCCGGCCCAGGGCCCGGGCGGTCCCGCCGGCCCGCTCCCGTGGTGGGGCGTCCGGCCGCCGCCGCTCGTCCCGCCGATCTCCGCGCGGCGGGCGTACGCGGAGGTGCTCGGCGTCTACGCCGCGTTCTTCGCCGCCAGCGTGATCGCGGGCGCCGAGGCGCTGGCGGGCCGGTATCCCGCGCCATCGGGGAGCTGGGCAACCTTCCTGCCGCTCGCCGTGGGCCAGCTCGCCACCGCGGGGCTCGCGGTGCTCGTGGCGGTGCTGCTGTCGGCTAGGCGCGGCGTCACGCCCCGCGTCCTCGGGCTCGGGCTGCCCAGGAAGGCCGGCGGGACGGTGGCGGCCGGCCAGGCGTTCCGGGCCGGGGTCTGGGCCGTCGCCGCCCTGCTGGCCGGCGGGCTGATCACCGCCGCGGTCACGAGCAGCCGGCTGCCGCAGCCGGCCAGGCAGGACGCCGCCTACGTCGGGTACACGATCGCGGCGTCGGTGGCGGCCGGGGTGGCCGAGGAAACCCTCGCCCTCGCGTTCCTGGTCACCACGCTGCGCCAGGCCCGCCGGCCGGCTGCCGAGATCGTGCTGGTCGCGGCGCTGCTCCGGTGCGGGTACCACGACTACTACGGCCTGGGAGTGATCGGCATCGCGGTGTGGGCGGCCGCCTTCACCTGGCTGTTCCTCCGCACCGGCAGCGTGATCCCGCTGGTGGTCGTGCACGTCCTGTGGGACGCGACCATCTTCCTCGGCCAGCAGCCGGCGCTGCGGGCCGGCCTGGCCCTCGGCAGGCTGGCCGCCTACGTCCTGCTGCCGCTGCTCGGGGGGCTGACGCTGCTGGTCGAGAAGGGGAACGGGCCGCGCGCCGGGCTGCCGGCCGGCGGAGGCATGCGCGCCGGGCCCGGGCACTGGCCCGATCCGCCCGGGCCACCCGGCCAGGCCTAGCGATCGCTGGCCGCCGCCTTCCCGGCCTTGGCCTGCCTCTTGAACGACCGGACCGCCTCCAGCGAGGCCTCGTCGGTGATGTCGGCGACCGAGGCGCGCGAGCCGTCCGCGCCGAACGGCCCCGCCGCCTCCCGCCAGCCGGCGGGCCGGATGCCAAGTTGCTTGCCGAGGAGCGCGATCGTGATCTGCGCCTTGGACGGCCCGAAGCCGGGCAGCTCGGCCAGGCGCGCCTTGAGCTCCGCGCCGCTGGCGGCGGTTGCCCAGATCGCGGTCGCGTCGCCGCCGTACCGGGTCACCACGATCCGCGCGAGCTCCTGCGCCCGCGCGGCCATCGCCTTCGGGAACCGGTGGAGCGCGGGCCTGGCCGCGAAGACGGCGGCCAGCGCCTCCGGATCCATCCCGGCGACCTCCTCGGCGGCCGGCTCGTGGCCGAGCCGGAGCGCCAGCTGGTACGGCGAGGTGAACGCCTTCTCCATCGGGACCTGCTGGTCCAGCATCATCGCGAGCAGCAGCGCGAACCCGTCGCGGGAGAGCAGGTCGTTCGCCTCCCGCCCGATCGGCAGTGACAGCGGCATCTCAACCTCCGGGGCGTCGCCGTCCATCATCTCTCGCCGAGGTGGTCCGGGGCCCGCCGGCGGGCGGCTACCGTGGAGGTAGCACACGTGACCTTGCATGCGAGTCGGGCAGAACTGGGCCAGCCGGCTCCAGCGGGAAGGAGGCCGGTCATGTCGCGCAGATGGCAGCTGGCGGCGGCGGCGGCCGCGATCGCGATCATCCTGTGGATCGTCGGCATCCCGTGGTACGTGCCCGTGCTGCTGCTGGTCGCGGCGGCCGCGGTGCCGGTGATCGGGTACCTGATGCTGGACTCCAGCCAGCGCGCCCGGATCCGCCGGATGCGCCAGCGGCGGCAGATCGGCCGCTGAGCGCTGCGGCTCACCCCGGCAGCTGGCCCGGGTACAGCAGCGCGAGCTCCCTCGGGTACGCCGCGATCAGGCGCAGCTCGTCGTCGGTGAGGGGCTTGCCGGTCGCCGCGGCGCAGAGCTGGACCAGCCTGAACACGAGGTCCGCGTCCTCGCCCGGGTCGATCCCGAGGCCGTCCATCACGTGCCGGAAGCCCGCCATCCCGCCGTACTCGCCGGTCAGCACCACCCGGCCCGGCCGGGCGTGCCAGTCCTCGGGGAACGGCCCGAGGGTGTCGTCGTCGTACAGCTCGTAGTTGTGCCGGTCCTTCAGCGCGCCATCGGCGTGGATGCCGGACTCGTGCGCGAACGCGTTCCGCCCGGTGCCCGGCTGGTTCTGCGGCAGCGGCTGGCCGAGCGCGTGGCTTGCCCACAGCGCCAGCCGGCGCGCCCACGTCAGGTCGATCGGATCGCCGACCTCGGCTCGGTCGCGGACGGAGAAGCCGTGCCGGAACGCGAGGATGCACGACAGCAGGTCGGCGTTGCCCGCGCGCTCGCCGATCCCGTTCACGCAGGTGTTGACCCAGGCATCCTGGCCGGCATCCAGGTCGCCGAGCGCGCCCGCGACCGAGTTCGCCACCGCCATGCCCAGGGCGTTGTGGCAATGGGTCTCCACCGGGAGGCCGGCGGCGGCCGCGAGCTTGGCGAAGCGCTCCCGGATCCGGTGCGGGGAGTCGCCGCCGATCGTGTCGCAGTAGCGCACCCGGTCCGCGCCCGCCTCCCGGGCGGCGATGGCGAACTCGGTGAGGAAGCCGTCGTCGGTCCGCGACCCGTCCTCGGCGTTCACCCCGACCGTCTCCGCCCCGCCGGCCCGGGCGGCGGCGACCGCCGCGGTCATCTCGGCGATGATCGCCGGCCGGTCGAGCCGGCCGCGGAACTTGTGCGCGATCATCTGGTCCGAGGTGGAGATCGACAGGTTGTAGTGGCGCAGGCCGAGCGGGACGGCGGCCTCGACGTCGGCGGCGACTGCCCGGCACCAGCCGGACAGCCGCATGCGGCCGAACGCCCCGGCCTGCGCGAGCGCCACGTTCGCCCGGACGTAGGGCACCTCGTGGAACAGGAACGGGAACCCGATCTCGGACTGGGCGACCCCGAGCCTGGAGAGGTAGAAGTTCACCATCGTCTTGCCGAACTTGGACAGGCCCGTCCGGGCCGTCTGCACGCCATCGCGGTTGGTGACGTCCAGGAAGTGGACCGTCGGCACGGCTGGGCCTCCTCGCTCGCGCACGCTCACCGACAGTGTACTGATTCGTCAATATTGATTAGCATCAAGCTTGATGGCGCGCGGCCGGGACGCGCAGCGGGAGGGGCGCGCAGCCGGGAGGGACGGGAGGGTGAGCGACTGGATCGGGGCGGCCGAGGCCGCCCGCCGGCTGGGGATCAAGCAGGCGAGCCTCTACTCCTACGTCAGCCGGGGCGTGCTGACCAGGCACCGCGCGCCCGGGGGCCGGGCCAGCCTGTTCAGCGCGGCGGAGGTCGAGGGGCTGGCCAGGCGGGGCCGGCCGCGCCGCGCGCCGGGCGCGGGCGAGATCGTCATCGAGACCGGGCTGACGGAGATCTCCGGTGACCGGCTCCGGTACCGGGGGCTCGATGCGATCGAGCTCGCCGCGCGCCGGGCCCCGGAGGAGGTGGCCGGCCTGCTGTGGACAGGGTCGCTGGGCGGGGCGGGACCGGCGGGAACGCCGTGGCGGGCGACCGGGGAGGCCATCGCCGCCGGGGCGGCGGCGCAGGCGGCGCTCCCGGGCGGCACGCTTCCGCTGGAGCGCCTCCAGGTGATCGTGCCCGCCCTCGCGGCGGCCGACCCGCTGCGCCTGCACCTGGACCGCCCGGCCGTGGTGGCCGCGGGGCGGAGCCTGATCGCGGGCATGGTGGACTGCCTCCCCCCGCCGCCCGCTGAGGGAAATCGGCCGCCGGGGACGCGGCCGCCGGGGAGGATGCCGCCTGCGGCCGCGCCGGGCGCGGGCACCGGGCCGATCGCGGCGCGCCTGGCGGCCAGGCTCTGCCCGTCCGGGGCGGAGCCTGCCGTCGTGGACGCGCTCCGGGCGGCGCTGGTGCTCCTCGCCGACCACGAGCTGGCCGCGTCCACGTTCGCGGCCCGGGTCGCCGCGTCCATGCGCGCCGATCCGTACGCCGTGGTGGCGACCGGCCTGGGCGCGGTGGGCGGCTCGCTGCACGGCGGCGCATCCCTCGGGGCGGAGGTGCTCCTGCGGTCCGCCGAGCGGCCCCCCGATGCCGCCCGGGCGGTCGGCGAGCTGCTCCGGCGGGGAGAGCGGCTGCCCGGGTTCGGCCACTTCGTGTACCGGACGCTGGACCCGCGGGCGGTCATGCTGCTGGGCCTGCTACGGCGCGTGGCGCCGGGATCCGGGCGGCTCGCCGTGGCGGAGGCGGTGATCGGCGAGGCGCGCAGGCGCGCGCTCCCCGAGCCGAACATCGACTTCGCGCTGGCGGCCCTCGCCTGCGTCGCGGGCATGATCCCCGGGGCGGGGGAGGCGATCTTCGCGGTCGCCCGCGCGGTGGGCTGGATCGCCCACGCGCTGGAGGAGTACGCGCGCGGAACGCCGATCCGCCCCCGGGCCATCTACACGGGGCCGGTCGCCCCGGCCGGGGCCCCCTGACCGGATTGCCAGGGCCGAGCGCGGTGAGATACCAAGAGCTGTGGCAATCCGGGCCATCCACGAGGGAGGCGGCAGGTTGATCGACATCGCCGTCATCGACACCCCATCGCTGGGCGACCGGGGGTACCTGGCCACCGATGGCTCGGAGGCCATCGTCGTCGACCCGCAGCGGGACTATGACCGGGTGCTGGCGCTCGCCGCCGAGCGCGGCGTGCGGATCACCCACGTGTTCGAGACGCACATCCACAACGACTACGTGACCGGCGGCCTCGCGCTGGCCCGGGAGGCCGGCGCCGCCTATCACGTGAGCGCCGCGGACGCCGTGGCCTTCGACCGGGTGCCGGCCAGCGACGGCGACGTCGTGGAGGCGGGGCAGATGCGCGTGCGGGTGCTGGCCACGCCCGGCCACACGTTCACCCACCTGTCCTACGCGCTGGAGCACGCGGCAAAGGTGATCGCGGTGTTCACCGGGGGGTCGCTGCTGGGCGGGTCGACCGGGCGCACCGACCTGCTCGGGCCCGAGCACGCGGCCGAGCTCGCCCGGGCGCAGCACCGGTCGGCGCGTCGCCTCGCGGCGGAGCTGCCCGCGACCGCGAGGCTCTGCCCCACGCACGGGTTCGGCAGCTTCTGCTCGGCGACCCCCGCCGCGCCGGGCGGCCCGACGACGATCGGCGCGGAGCTGGGGATCAACCCGGCGCTCACGCTCGATGAGGCCGCCTACGTCGAGGCGACCTTGTCCGCCCTGGACGTCTACCCGGCCTACTACGCCCACATGGCGCCCGCGAACGCGGCCGGCCCGCCGGCGGCGGACCTAGCTCCGCCGCTCCCGGCCAGCGGCGCCGAGCTGCGGCGCCGGATCCGGGCCGGGGAATGGGTCGTGGACCTGCGCTCCCGGGTGGCGTTCGCGGCCGGGCACCTGCGCGGCGCGCTGCACTTCGAGTTCGGCGACAACCTCGCCACCTACCTGGGCTGGCTGATCCCGTGGGGGACGCCCCTGACGCTGATCGGCCAGGCTCCCGGGCAGGTCACCGCGGCGCAGCGCGAGCTGGCGCGGATCGGCATCGACCGGATCGCCGCGGCGGCCGCGGGGCCGCCGCAGGACTGGGCCGACGGGCAGGAGCTGGCCCGCTATCCGGTCGAGGACTTCGCCGGCTACCGGCGGGCGCGCGGGCGGCGGGCGGTCGTCCTGCTGGACGTGCGGCGGGACTCGGAATGGCGGGCGGCCCGCATCGACGGCGCCGTGCACATCCCGCTGCATGAGCTTCCCCGCCGGGCCGGCGAGGTGCCGGACGGGGAGATCTGGGTCCACTGCCAGGCCGGCTACCGGGCGTCGGTAGCCGCATCGCTGCTTGACGCCGCCGGACGGGACGTGGTGCTGATCGATGACGATTTCGGCGTCGCCCAGCGAACCGGGCTGGCCGGGCCGGGCGCCGTCCCGGCCTACTGACCCCGCGCCGGCCCGGCAGGCGCGGCCAGGCCGAAGCGGCGGGGCCGGCCCGGGAATCCGGGCGGGCCAGGGGGCATTGTCCCTACCGAACCGATGCGCAGGAGGCTCAGATGCCAGTACGCCGCCTCAACCATGCGGTGCTCTACGTCCGCGACGTGGCCGCGTCCGTCGGCTTCTACCGCGAGGTCCTCGGCTTCGAGGTAGCCGCCGAGATCCCGGGCCGGGCCGCGTTCCTGCGGGCACCGGGCTCGGCCAACGACCATGACCTCGGCCTGTTCGCCGCGCCGGGAGCCGCCGCCCCGGCCGGGCCGCAGCTCGGCCTGTACCACCTGGCCTGGGAGGTCGGGACGCTCGCCGAGCTGGCCGACATCCGGGACAGGCTGGCGCGGCGCGGCGCCCTGGTCGGCTCCAGCGACCACCGGGTCTCGAAGTCCCTGTACGCGAAGGACCCGAGCGGGATCGAGTTCGAGGTCATGTGGCGGGTGCCCGCCGAGCACTGGGAGCGGGAGCGCGCCACGGGCCCGCTGGTCGGCCCGCTGGACCTGGAGGCCGAGATCGCCCGGTGGGGCGAGCGGGTGACCGGCGCGGCGGCCGGCTCGGTCACCTGAGGCCGGCCGGCTCGCCGGCGGTGGCCGCCCGGGACCCGGCCCGCCGAGGCCGCGGATTCCGCGCCGGACGGCCGGCCCCCCGGCCCGGGCCGGTCAGCGGGCGCGCGGGCGGGCCGCGGCGACGTCCTCGTAGAGCGCGGCCGTCTGCGCCGCGACGGCCGCCCAGCTGAACTCCTCCGCGGCCCTGCGGCGGCCGGCCCGGCCCATCGCCGCGGCCCGCCCGGGGTCGGCGACCAGGGCGCCGATCGCCTCGGCGAGCAGCCCGGGGTCGCCCGGCGGCACTAGCAGCCCGGTCCGGCCGTGCTGGACGACCTCAGGGATGCCGCCGACGTCCGAGGCGACCACGGCCGTGCCGCAGGCCATCGCCTCCAGGTTCACGATGCCGAGCGGCTCGTACAGCGAGGGGCAGGCGAACACCGTGGCGTGGCTCAGGATCTGGATCACCTCGCGCCTGGGCAGCATCCCGCTGATCCACACCACGCCGGGCCGGGCCCGCCGCAGGCCCTCGGCCAGGCTCCCGACCTCCGCGGCCAGCTCCTCGGTGTCCGCCTGCCCGGCGCAGATCACCAGCTGCACCGCCGGGTCGAGCCGCTCGGCCGCGCGCAGGAGCACGGGCAGCCCCTTCTGCCGGGTGATCCGGCCCACGTACGCGACCGTTGGCCGTCCCGGGTCGATGCCGTGGCGGGCGAGCGCGTCGGTGGCCGGGTCGGGAGCGTACTCGGCGGCGTCGATGCCGTTGCGGATCACGTGGACCCGGCCGGGGTCCAGGTCCGGGTAGGTCGCCAGGACGTCCGAGCGCATGGCCGACGACACCGCGATCACGGCGGCGGCCGACTCGACCGCGACCCGCTCGCACCACGAGGAGACGGCGTAGCCGCCGCCGAGCTGCTCGGCCTTCCACGGGCGCAGCGGCTCGAGCGAGTGCATGGTCATCACGTGGGGGATCGCGTACAGGGCGCTGGCCAGGTGCCCGGCGAGGTTCGCGTACCAGGTGTGGGAGTGGACCAGGTCGGCCGGCCCGCCGGGCGCCCCGGCGGCGGCGGCCATGGACAGGTCGGCGGAGAGCACGCCGAGCACCCGGTCGGCGCCGGCCAGGCGCTCCCACGGCCGGTGGGCCACCGCGCCGGGCCGGTCGGCGCCCTGGCAGTGCACGGTGAGGCGGACCAGGCCGCGCAGCTCGCGCGCCAGGTAGCCGACGTGGACGCCGGCGCCGCCGTAGACCTCGGGCGGGTACTCCCTGGTCAGCAGCGCCACCCGCAGGGACCCCGCGGGCGGGCCGCCGGCCGGGCCGGGCCGGCTCACGCGGCGACTTCCTGGCCCTTGCCGACCACGGTGATCCCCCCGGGGGAGACGACGAAGCCGCGCGCGCGATCGTGGTCCTTGTCGACCCCGACGACCGCGCCCTCCGGGACGACGACGTTCTTGTCCAGGATCGCGTCCCGCACCACCGCGTGCCTGCCGATCGTGGTGTTGTGCATGATCACCGACCGCTCCACGCGCGACCAGCTGTTCACCCGGACGCCGGGGGACAGGACCGACTCCAGGACCAGGCCGCCGGAGACGATCACCCCGTTGCTCACCAGGCTGTTGACGGCGCGCCCGACCCGGTCGCCGCTGTCGTGGACGAACTTGGCCGGCGGCAGGGAGGGCACGTAGGTCAGGATCGGCCACCGGTCGTTGTAGAGGTTGAAGACCGGGTGCACCGCGCACAGGTCCATGTGGGCCTCGAAGTACGAGTCGAGCGTCCCGACGTCGCGCCAGTACCCGGCGTCGCGCGGGCCGGCGCCCGGGACCTGGTTGTCCAGGAAGTTGTAGGCCTGGGCGCGGCCCTGCTTGGCGAGCATCGGCAGGATGTCGCCGCCCATGTCGTGGCTGCTCGAATCGTCGGCCGCGTCCTGGCGCAGCGCGTCCACCAGCACCTCGGTGCCGAACACGTAGTTGCCCATGGACGCGTAGCACAGGTCCGGCCGCCCGGGCAGCGGCGGCGGGTCCGCCGGCTTCTCCAGGAACTCCTCGACCGTCCGGCCGTCGGGGCCGGTCCGGATCACGCCGAAGGACCCGGCGCCCTGCCGGGGGACCGGGATCGCGGCGACGGTCACGCCCGCGCCGTGCGCCAGGTGCTGATCGACCATCTGCATCATGTCCATCCGGTACACGTGGTCGGCGCCGAACACCGCGACCAGCTCGGGCCTGTCGTCGTAGATCAGGTTGAGGGACTGGTAGATGGCGTCCGCGGAGCCGGTGTACCAGTGGGGGCCGAGCCGCTGCTGGGCGGGCACCGGGGTGACGTAGTTGCCGAGCAGGGTGCTCAGCCGCCACGTGGTCGTGATGTGCCGGTCCAGGCTGTGGGACTTGTACTGGGTCAGCACGCAGATGCGGCGGCAGCCGGCGTTGACCAGGTTCGACAGCGCGAAGTCGATGAGCCGGTACAGGCCGCCGAACGGCACCGCGGGCTTGGCGCGGTCGTCGGTGAGCGGTGCCAGCCGCTTGCCGGCCCCGCCGGCCAGGACGATCGCGAGGACGTGCGGGACATGCTGCCCGGCCATCTCCCCCTCCTGCGGGTGCGGCTCCCACGAGGACCCGGCGCGCCGGCCCGGCCGGGCGCCCACCGTCCCAGTGTGGTCGGCCCGGCCCGATCCGGACAGGGGGGCCGCGGGCGCTACGCCTCCCCGGCGGGCAGCGTGACGCGGATCTTGGACTGCGGGTGCCCGGTCTCCTCCCAGTCCGCCATGTAGGTGGCGGTCAGCCCGTGCCTGGCGGCGAGGGCGAGCAGGGTCTCCGTCCGGTAGTAGAAGTCCTCGTGCAGGACCTGGTGCTCGGCGCCCTCCGTCCGGTCGAAGGTGAAGTCGAAGAACGCTCCCGGCGCCATGACGCGGCCCACGTGCGCCAGGCACTCGTCGATGACCTCGATCGGCGAGTGGGAGAACACGCTGTGCGCGTGGACGAAGTCGAAGGCCGCGTCGGGCAGGAAGCGGAACGTCAGGTCGCCGACGAGCGCCAGGTGCGGCAGCTTGGCCTGCAGCCGGTACTCGGCGATGGTGTCCTGGGCGGCGAGCAGGATGTCGGGGGAGATGTCGATGCCGTAGTAGTGGCCGGCCTCGAGGTAGTCGATGAACAGCCGCCCGGCGCGCAGGTTCCCGCACCCGATCTCCAGCATCCGCATCTGCGGCTTGAGGCCGTGGCTGACCGCGTAGTCGAACTGGAGCTGCCCGATCTGCAGCCAGGACTCGTGCGTGTGGCTCCCCACGGCAGCCTTGCTGCTGCGCGCCGCGTCCGAGCGCATCACCGCCCGGTAGTAGGAGACATGGTCCGGCGAGCGCATCCACAGCCAGGCGTCGCGGGTCCTGCGCCTGGCGTAACTGGCGATCCGGCCCGGGTGGCGGAGCGCGTAGAGGATCTTGAACGAGAGCCGGGAACGGTCCTTGGAATGCACGCGACAAGACTAGGGCCTGCCGCGGGCTCACCCTTCCATTCCGCCCAGATCGCGCCGGGGCCGGCGCGTCGCCGCCCGGACGGCGACCACCCGCGCCGCCCCCACGCCCGCCCCGAGGATCACCGCCCAGGCGACGGCCTCGCCGAGCGCCACGTGGCGCCCGGCGTCCTTCTCCGGCGGCTTGCGGCCGGTGATCCTCGTCCACGCGGCGCTGATCGCCTTGCGAGCCAGGTACGCGGCGACGGCGCCCGCGAGCGCGCTGGCGGCCTTCGCGCCGGGGTCCTCGCCCTTACCGGCCATCCGACGCCCTCCCCTGGTGAGCGGCCCGTGCGGATGCGGCGCCCGCGCCGGCCTGAGGTGCCCGAGTGGTCAGGGTGGCACCTTCCCGCGGCCCGGCCGGGTCGATCTCGCGCCTGGCCCGCTCGATCGCGGCCGCCAGCTCGGCCGGCCGGCGCGTGGCGACCAGCCAGTACGGGTGCCGCGCGGGCCGCCCGGCGACCGCGACGTAGACGGCGCCCCGCAGGTACGGCCTGATCAGCAGGAACGCGGCCGGGTTGGCGCGCGGGCCGAGGAGCTGGCGGACCTGGCCGCGGTCGAGGGCAGTCGCCTCGCCGATCTCGCCGAGCGGCAGCCGCTCGCGCCCGGCCCGCAGGTGGCCGGCGGTCACCTCGATCGTCGCGGCGCCCCAGTTCAGCAGCAGGGCGGCGGTGAGCGAGCCGAGGACCGCGTAGACCGCCGCGGCCACCGTCAGGCTGAAGCCCGCCCACAGCATGGAGCCCAGCAGGAGCACGCACGCCAGCGCGCTCAGCCACCAGGTCAGCGGCACGCGCAGCCGCTCGCGGTAGGTGGGCATGGTCCCGCTCGCCCTCCCTGAGAGTCCGTGGGCAACCGCATGGGCGGTGCCGGCGCCTACAGGCTATCGGAGGCGGAGCGCCCGGGGCGCCGCGCGGGCCGTCCCGCCCCGCGAGCGGCTATCGTGGCGATGCGGCGCGGCTTCGCGAGGAGTCGGCGCCGGGGCGGTACGTTCCGCGGTGAGGGCACGGCCGCCGGGCGGGTGCCCTGGCCGGGCGCCCGGGAGCCCTGCGCGGCCCCGGCGGGGCGGAGAGGACATGAGCACGGACGGCAGTTCGGTCGCACAGGCGGCCCGCGAGCTCGCGGGCAGGCTCCGTGCCGTGGCGTCGGGCGGGCGCCAGCGGCCCGGGGCGGCGCGGCACGGGCCTGCCGGGCGCGGGCCGTGGCCTGGCCGCGCCGGGACGCCGGGCCCCGGCGAGGACGCGGGCCGGGACGGCGCGCGCGGGCCCGGTACCGGGCTTCCCGCCGCGAGCCAGGGCGCCCCGGGCGCGCCGCCCGGCGAAGGCGCGGCCGCGGCTGCCGGCCAGGCGGCCGCGGCTCCCGGCCAGGCGGCCGCGGCTCCCGGCGAGAAGGCGGGCGAGCACCACGGCCGCCCGTGGCTGGCGGCCGACGGGGCGGCCGGGCTCGGCGTTCCCGGCCTCCTGCTGCGGGCGGCGACGTGGTCCCTGTGCCTGCTGCTGGTCGCCGCCGTGGCGTACCTGGCGTTCCGGGTGGCGGACGCGCTGCGGCTGCTCGTCCTGCCGATGATCGCGGCGCTGCTGCTCACGGCCCTGCTGCAGCCCCTCACCGCGCGGCTGCGCCGGATCGGCATGCCCGCGCTCGCCGCCACCTGGAGCACGCTGCTCGTCGCGATCGCGGTCCTGGCCGGCCTGGGGATGCTGATCGCCAACCGGGTCCAGGCCGACTACCCCCGGCTGGTCGCCGAGGTCCAGCGCACGGTGCGCGAGGTGCAGCTCTACCTGGCCGGGCCGCCGTTCCGGCTGAACAACGCCCGCCTGGAGGAGCTCTCCGGCAAGCTGCTGAGCTACCTTGCCTCGCACAAGGGCCTGGTGGCCGGCACCGTCCTGACCGGCGGCCGGTACTTCCTGGAGGTGCTGACCGGCCTGATCCTGACGGTCTTCATCACGTTCTTCCTGCTCAAGGACGGGCACCGGATCTGGTCCTGGCTGATCAGCGGCTTCCGGCCGCCGTCCCGCGAGCGGGTGAGCCGGGCCGGCGACGCGGGCTGGCAGGCGCTGGTCGGCTACGTCCGCGGCACCACGGCGGTGGCCGCCATCCACGCGCTGTTCATCGGCCTGGCGTTGTGGCTGCTCGGCGTGCCGCTCCTGGTCCCGCTGGTGATCCTGGTCTTCCTCGCCGCCTACGTGCCGCTGATCGGGATCCTCGTGGTCGGGGCGCTGGCGATCACGGTCACGCTGGCGACGAGGGGATGGGTCGCCGCGCTCATCCTGCTGGTGGTCTTCCTGGCCGAGAACCAGCTGGAGAGCCACCTGCTCCAGCCGCTGGTCGTGGGACGGATCGTGCGGCTGCACCCGCTGGCGATCATCGTCGCCCTGGCGGTCGGCGGCATCGTCGCGGGCATTCCCGGGGCGATCGTGGCGGTTCCGGTGGCCGCGGTCGCCACCTACGCGCTGCCGCACCTGCGTGGTGACGGGGAGGCTGGCAGCCAGCGGGCGCCGGAGGGCCCGGGGCCGCCGGGCTCCCGGCCGGCACCGGGCGAGGCGGCCGACGGCCCGGAGCCGGGCATGGCGCCAGGGCCCGCCGGGCAGGCCGGCGAGCGCGGCCCTGGGCCCGCGGCCGGCAGACCCGGGGCTGGCGCGGCGGGCGCGCCCGGCGACCATCTCGGGGGCACCCCGCCGGCCGCGCGCCCGGAGCCCGCGCGGCCGGAGCCCGCGCGCCAGCGGGAGCGCCCCGGCGGGGAGCGCGCGCAGGCCGGCCAGCACGGCGCCCGGGCCGAGCCGGTCCCGGGGAGGCGGCGATGAGCACCCCGCGCGACGCGGTCGACATCCTGGTCCGGCGCCTCGACCCGGGCCTGCCGCTGCCCGCGCGCGCCCATCCGGGCGATGCCGGCCTCGACCTGTACGCCGCCGCCGACGTGGAGCTTGGCCCCGGCGAGCGCGCGCTCGTCCCGACCGGGATCGCGATCGCGCTGCCCGACGGGTACGCCGCGTTCGTTCACCCGCGGTCGGGCCTGGCCGTCCGGCACGGGGTGACGCTGGTGAACGCGCCCGGCACGGTCGACGCCGGCTACCGGGGGGAGATCCGGGTTCCGCTGATCAACACCGACCGGGCCAGCACGGTCAGGTTCCGGCGCGGCGACCGGATCGCGCAGCTGGTGATCCAGCGGGTGGAGCGGGCGCGGATTCACGAGGTCGCCGTCCTTCCCGGCTCGGCGCGGGGCGACGGCGGATTCGGCTCCACCGGCGGCCACGCGGCGGGCGAGGCGGACGCCGGGGCGGTCGCCGGGAGCGCGGGCGGGCCGCGCTCCGGGGGCGCCGGGCGCCGTGACGGGGGCGAGCCGGCCGGCGCGGCCGCGGGCGGGGCCGGTCAGCCGTGACCGGGACCGCCGTGATCCAGCCGACGGGGGCGGGCCCGCGGGGCGGGCCCGTTCACCGGGAAGGAGCAGCGCGTGTGGCGACGGCGTGACCGTGAGGGCGCCGGCCGGGCCGGACGGGGCGCCGGCGGCACCGGGCCGCCCGGCGAGTGGCCCGGCGCCGCCGCAGCGGCCGGGCGGGCCGCCGGCCCGGCGGCCCGCCCGGCCGGCGGCGGGCCGTGGGACGCGGCCGACGACTACCCGCCGGCCGAGCGGGTCGACTGCGGCAGCCTGCTGATCCCCGTCCGCGACGAGTTCGACGTCCAGATCAACCTCTCCGAGGAGGAGGGCGCCTGGGTCGCGGTCGTCCAGGGCGACAGCGGGCTGCAGCTGCAGGCGTTCGCCGCGCCGAAGAGCACGGGCCTGTGGGAGGAGGTCCGGCGCGAGATCGCGGAGAACCTGGCCGGCTCGGGCGGCCGGTGCGCGGAGATCGCCGGCCGGTTCGGCCCCGAGCTGCGCGGGACCATCCCGCTGGCCGGCCAGGAACCCGCGGCGACGGCGCCCGGGCGCGACGGCCGGACCGCCCCGGTGCGGTTCCTCGGCGCCGACGGCCCGCGGTGGTTCCTGCGCGGCGTGCTCAGCGGCCCGGCCGCGGCCGACGACCGGCTGGCGGCCGGCTTCGAGGAGGTGTTCGCCGACGTGGTCGTGGTCCGCGGGGACTACCCGGCGCCGCCCAGGGAGCCGCTGGAGGTCCGGCTGCCCGAGGAGGCGCAGCGGGCGCTCGACGAGCAGCTCGCCGAGCAGGGCCTGGCCGGGCCGTCCGGATCCGGCTGGGAGCTGCGCAACCCGTTCGAGCGCGGCCCCGAGATCACCGAGACCCGCTAGCGAGCAGCGCCGCCAGGTCGTGCTCGACGTCCTCGCTGGTGACGAACAGCAGCTCGTCGCCGGCCTCCAGCGGGTCGTCCGGGTTCGGCACGATCACGCGGCCGTCGCGCAGGATCGCCACCAGCGCGGTGTCGGCCGGCCACTCGATCGACCCGATCCGCTGGCCGACCAGGGGGGCATCGGCGGGCATGGTCAGCTCCACCAGGCTCGCCGCGCTCTGCCGGAACGTCATCAGCCGCACCAGGTCGCCGACGCTCACCGCCTCCTCGGCCAGGGCCGACAGCAGCCGCGGCGTGGACACGGCGACGTCGACCCCCCACGACTCGTTGAACAGCCACTCGTTGTTCGGGTGGTTGATCCTGGCCACCACCCGGGGCACCCCGTACTCGGTCTTGGCCAGCAGGGAGACCACGAGGTTCACCTTGTCGTCCCCGGTCGCGGCGATCACGGCGTTGCAGCGCTCCAGGCCCGCCTCGTCGAGCGAGCTGATCTCGCACGCGTCGGCGAGCAGCCACTCGGCCCGCGGCACGCTGTAGACCTTGATCGCCTTGGGGTTCCGGTCGATCAGCAGCACCTCGTGGCCGTTCTCCAGGAGCTCCTTGGCGATGGACCGGCCGACCGCCCCGGCGCCGGCGATCGCGACGCGCATCACCGGCCGCCCTTCCCCGGTTCCGCCGGCCTGGAGAATACCGACGCGATCCGGTCCAGGTCGGATTCCTTGGCGATCACGTGGAGGACGTCGCCCTGCTGGACCACGGTGGCCGGGCCGGGGATGAGCGCCTCGCCGAGCCGGGAGATGAACGCCACTCGCGTCCCGGCGGCGGCCTCCAGCTCGCTGACCTTCTCGCCGAGCCATTCGTCGCAGCAGCTCAGGTCGGCCAGGACGACGGTGCCGGTCGGGTCGCGCCACAGCGTGGCCGGCCCCTCGGGCATCAGCCGGCGCAGCATCTGGTCGGCCGTCCACCGCACGGTCGCCACGGTGGGAATGCCGAGCCGCTGGTAGACCTCGGCACGGCGCGGGTCGTAGATGCGGGCGGCGACCCGGGTCACGCCGAAGGACTCCCTGGCCACCCGGGCCGCGATCACGTTGGAGTTGTCGCCGCTGCTCACCGCGGCGAAGGCGTCCGCCTTCTCGATCCCGGCCTCGATCAGCACGTCGCGGTCGAACCCGATCCCGGTGATCTTGCCTCCGCGGAATCCCGGCCGCAGCTTGCGGAACGCCTCGGGGTCCTGGTCGATGACGGAGACGGAGTGGCCCTGGTCCTCCAGGATGTGGGCGAGGGTGGAACCGACGCGCCCGCACCCCATGATCACGATGTGCACGATCATCCTTCCAGCAGCAGGTGCCCAGCACACGTTATGCCCTCGTAGCGGGTAGTTCTAGCCGGGGCCGGCCCGCGAGCCGGGGCCGGCCCGCGCCGCGCCGGCTCCGCGCGGGCCGCCGGCCCCCGTGGCGCCGGCGCCGGCGGGCAGGCGGCACGATGGTGAGCGTGACCGCGCGGACCGGTGCCCCGCCCGTGGCCGGGGAGATGCTCGACCTGGAGGTCGGCGACGTGGCGCACGGCGGCTGGTGCGTGGCCCGGCCGTCCGGCGGCGACGGCCAGGCGGCGGGCCTGGTCGTGTTCGTCAGGCACGCGCTGCCGGGCGAGCGGGTGCGCGCCGTGGTGACCCAGGCGACGACCCGGTTCGCCCGCGCCGAGGCGGTCCAGGTCGGGCGCCCGGCGCCCGGCCGGACCGAGCCGCCCTGCCGGCACGCCGGGCCCGGGGGGTGCGGGGGCTGCGACTGGCAGCACGCCGGCCTGCCGCTGCAGCGCGAGCTCAAGGCGCGGGTGGTCGCCGGCCAGCTGCGGCGCATCGCCGGCATCGAGCGGGTGGTGACGGTCGAGCCGCTCCCGGGCGATGAGGCTGAGCCGGCCGCCGGGACGAAGGCCGGCGTCCCCGGGCTCGGCTGGCGGACCCGGGTCAGGCTCGCGGTGGATGCCAGCGGCCGCGCGGGGCTGCGCCGGCACCGCTCGCACGAGATCGTGCCGGTCGGCGACTGCCTGATCGCCCACCCGCTGGCGGGGGTGCGCGAGGTGACCGGGCGGCGCTGGCCCGGCGCGAGCGCCGTCGAGGTCACGGTGGCCCCTGCGGCCGGCGAGCGGGCCGTGACCGTCCAGGACCGCCGCGGCCGGGGCGAGCCGTCGCGGCGGTTCCTCACCCAGCGGGCGGCCGGCCGGGACTGGCGCGTGGCGGCGTCCGGGTTCTGGCAGGTGCACCCTGCGGCGGCCGGCGTGCTCGCCCGGGCCGTGCTCGACGGCCTGGCCCCGCAGCCGGGCGAGACCGCGCTCGACCTGTTCTGCGGGGCCGGCCTGTTCGCCGGGGTCCTGGCCGCGGCGGTCGGCCCGGCCGGGACGGTGATCGGCGTGGAGCGCGACCCGGCGGCCGTCCGTGATGCCCGGCGGAACCTGCGCCCGGCGCCGTGGGCGCGGGTGCACCAGGGGGAGGCCGGCGAGGTGCTCCGGCGGATCGGGCTGGCCGGTGCGGCCGTCGCGGTGCTGGATCCCCCGCGCGCGGGCGCCGGCCGGGACGTGATCGCGGCGCTGGCCGCGGGGCGGCTGCGCCGGATCGCCTACGTCTCGTGCGACCCCGCGACGCTCGCCCGTGACCTGGCGATGCTCGGGGCCCGGGGCTGGAAGCTGGACCAGCTGCGGGCGTTCGACGCGTTCCCCATGACGCACCACGTCGAGTGCGTCGCGCTCCTTTCGCCGGAGGGACGCTGAGCGCGCGGCCGGGCGGTGAGGCAGGATGGCCGCCATGCAACTGCGCATCTTCACCGAGCCGCAGCAGGGCGCCGACTACGCGACCCTGCTGCGCGTCGCACGGGCCGCCGAGGACCTCGGGTTCGACGGCTTCTTCCGCTCCGACCACTACCTGAAGATGGGGCCGGTCAGCGGCCTGCCCGGGCCGACCGACGCCTGGATCACCCTCGCCGCCCTGGCCGTCCAGACCTCGCGGATCCGGCTCGGCACCCTCGTCTCACCCGTCACGTTCCGGCACCCGGGGCCGCTCGCGGTCAGCGTCGCCCAGGTGGACCAGATGAGCGGCGGCAGGGTCGAGCTGGGCCTGGGGGCCGGCTGGTTCGAGGACGAGCACCGCGCCTACGGGCTGGCGTTCCCTCCGCTCGGCGAGCGGTTCGAGATGCTGGACGAGCAGCTGGCGGTGATCACCGGCCTGTGGGCGGCCCCCGAGGGGGAGCGGTTCTCGTTCGCCGGGCGGCACTACACGGTGCGGGATTCCCCGGCGCTGCCCAAGCCGGCGCAGCGCCCGCGGCCTCCGGTGATCATCGGCGGGGGCGGCCGGGAGCGGACGCCGCGCCTGGCGGCCCGCTACGCCGACGAGTACAACGTCGCGTTCGACGCGGTGGACGGCACCGAGGCGGCGTTCGGCCGGGTGCGCGCGGCGGTCCGGGCGGCCGGGCGCGCGGAATCCTCGGTGATCTACTCGGCCGCCCAGGTGGTCTGCTGCGGCCGGGACGAGGCCGAGCTGGCGCGGCGCGCCGCGGCGATCGGCAGGCAGCCCGACGAGCTGCGGCAGCACGGGCTCGCAGGGACGCCAGGGGAGATCATCGCCAAGATCAAGCGCTTCGCGGCGATCGGCGCGCAGCGGATGTACCTGCAGGTGCTCGACCTGTCCGACATCGCGCACCTGGAGCTGCTCGCCGCCGAGGTGCTGCCCGCGGCCTGACCGGCCGGGCCGGCCGGCCCGGGGCTGCCCGCGGCCTGATGACCGGGCGGGGCCGTCAGCAGCCCCCCGGCGGGCCGGGGTAGCCAGGGCCGGCCGCGGGCGCGTCCACCAGCCCGACCGGCCCGCGGACCACGCCGCCGAAGTGGACCACGTACCAGACGCCGCGCCAGGAGATCAGCGAGGCGATCCCGAACGAGCGGACCTGGCCATGCAGCCGGTAGACCACCCGCGAGTTCGCGACGTGCCAGTAGCCGACCTTGTTGTAGCACGCCCCGGGGCCGATCCAGGCGGCCTGCGACGAGGGGACGATCACCCGGATCAGGCGGGCCGCGCCCGGATGCCTGCCGAGGAGCGCGTGGGCGGCCCGCACGTCCAGCCGGAAGTCCAGCCACAGGCGGTTCCTCCAGTCGGCGGCCGGATCCCAGATCGCCTTCACCTGCTCGTACGCGGCCTCGGGGAAGAACGCCGGCAGGGCCAGGCCCGGCTGGCCGGCCCGCACCGCCAGCCACAGGTCGGTGATCATCGCCTCGAACGCCCGGCCGCGCGCCCGCGGCCGGGCCGTGGTCTGGCGCAGGCGCCCGCTTCCCGGGGCGACCGGCAGCGGGGTGGGCGTGGCGAAAGACGGCCCGGGCGTGGCGGGCGACGGCGTGGGAGTCGCCGCACGGCTGGAGCTGGCCGTGCGCGCGCCGGCGCGCGCGGGCGTGGCGGGCCGCCGGGCGGCGATGGCGGGCTTGCCCGCGCAGGCGGCGAGGGCGAGGGCGGCTGCGAGGGCGAGGGCGGCAGCCGGGGCGGCGGCGCACCGGGCGGG
>JAJPIV010000133.1 GCA_021324595.1 Actinomycetota bacterium
CCCCTTTGGCGTGCCGCAGTAGCGGCGCTCCTCCCGCAGCAGCTTCGCGACGAACTGCACCAGTTCCCTTGGGACGTCGGGCGTGGCACGATAGGCGATCACGTGGGGCCTTCCGTAGAACGTGATCTCTGGTGAGACCTCCTTCTACCGGGGCTCCACGCCCATCTCCGGGTAGTCCTGTTCGTCCGCGTGCCTACCCTAGCCTGGGCAAGATAGAGCCCGGCCGCCCGACTCTATTTCGCTGAGATCACCTCGGTGTGGCGCCCGCGCTGCGCGCGGCCGGGGTCGCCGGCCGTCAGCCCGGGCGGGATCGCGGCATGCACTCCCTCCGCCATTTCGCGGCGTCGTCGTGGCTGCACGACGGCGCGAGCATCCGGGAGGTCGCCGAGTACCTCGGCCACGCCGACCCTGGGTTCACGCTCCGCACCTACGCGCACCTGATGCCGAGCGCCGCCTACCGGGTCCGCGCGGCTGCCGACGCGGCGATCCGCTCATGTGCCCCGGATGTGCCCCCGGGGCGTGCAGAAGCCCGCTGACCCGCGTCCCGTCAGGTCGCAGCTACCGCACCTCCAGTCCCGTGACGGCCCTTCCGATGATCATGCGCTGGATCTCGCTCGTGCCCTCGAAGATCGTGAAGATCTTGGCGTCCCGGTGCATCCGCTCGACCGGGTACTCGCGGGTGTAGCCGTTGCCGCCGAGGATCTGGATGGCCTGCTCGGTGACCCGCACCGCCGTCTCCCCCGCGACCAGCTTGGAGACCGAGCCCTCGGCGCCGGCGAAAGTCCGGCCCTGCCGGGCCATCCACGCGGCACGCCAGGTGAGCAGCCGCGCCGCGTCGATGCTCGCCTGCATGTCGGCGAGCATGAACGCAATCGCCTGGTTCCGCCCGACCGGGCGGCCGAACTGCTCCCGCTGCACCGCGTAGTCCCTGGCCACCTCGAACGCGGCCCGGGCGACCCCGACCGCCATCGCGGCGACCGTCGGGCGCGAGGCCTCGAACGTCTTCATCGCCGCCTGCTCCCCGGCCCGCCCGCCCTCGGCCAGCCGGGCCAGCCGCGCGTCGAGCCGCTCCTTGCCGCCGACCAGGCACCGGCCGGGAACGCGGACGTCGTCGAGGATCACCTCGGCGGTGTGCGACGCACGGACCCCGTGCTTGCGGACCTTCTGCCCCTGGGACAGGCCCCTGGTGCCGGGCGGGATGATGAACGTCGCCTGCCCCCGGCTCCCGTGCTCCGGGGCGACCGAGGCGACGACCACGTGCACGTCCGCGATTCCCCCGTTGGTCGCCCATGCCTTGGTGCCGTTGAGCACCCACTCGTCGGTGGCCTCGGAGTACACCGCGCGGGTGCGGATCGCCCCGACGTCGCTGCCCGCGCCGGCCTCGGAGGAGCAGAACGCGCCGAGCCTGAGGTCGCCCGGCCCGCCGAACATCTGCGGCAGCCACTCCCCGATCTGCTCGGCGGTCCCGTTGCTGCTGACCGCGATCGCCGCCAGGCAGCTGCCGGTCAGGGCCAGGCCGATCCCGGCGTCACCCCAGAAGATCTCCTCGAAGGCCACCGGCGTGCCGAGCCCGCTCGGCTCGAACCACTGCGTGGCGAAGAAGTCCAGCGAGTAGAGCCCGATCTTGGCCGCCTCCTCCAGCACCGGCCAGGGCATCTCCTCGCGCTCGTCCCACTCCGCCGCGGCCGGCCGGATCACGTCGCGGGCGAACTGGTGGACCCAGTCACGCATCCGCCGGACATCGTCCGGCACGTCCAGCGAGAAGGGGGCTGGCACCTCACCGTCTGTCATGCCGCGTCTCCTTGCCCGGCCCGGGGCGCCAGGGCGCCCCACGTTTGTTACTGAAGAGTAACATGGTCGGGCGGGCCGTCGCGAGCCCGCCCGGGGACGGAGCCGCCCGGCCGGCGCCGCCCCGGCGCAGCCGGGCCCGCATGCGATCATTCCAGCATCGGACCGGCCATCCCGACGAGACGGAGCGCACCGGCATGGACTACGGCGGCTACGACCACCTGCTGTTCGAGCGGCGCGAGAACGGCGTGCTGCTGATCACGATGAACCGCCCGGAGGTCTACAACGCGGCCGACGAGGCCATGCACGGCCAGCTCGCGCGGGTGTGGACGCAGGTGCACGGCGACGACCAGACCCGGGTGGCCGTGATCACCGGGGCCGGCCGGGCGTTCTCCGCGGGCGGGGACCTGGCGATGGTCCAGCGGATGGCCGGCGACCACGAGCGGACCGCGCACATGCTCGGCGAGATGAGCGACCTGGTCTACAACATGATCAATTGCGCCAAGCCGATCGTCTCCGCGATCAACGGCGTCGCGGTCGGCGCCGGGCTGGTCGTCGCGCTCCTGGCCGACATCAGCGTCTGCGCCGCCGACGCGCGCCTGGGCGACGGGCACGTCCGGCTGGGCGCGGCGGCCGGCGACCACGCCGCGATCATCTGGCCGCTGCTGTGCGGGATGGCCAAGGCGCGGTACTACCTGATGACCGGCGAGATGCTCGATGGCGCCGAGGCCGAGCGGATCGGCCTGGTCAGCAAGGCCGTCCCCCGCGAGCGGGTGCTGCCCGAGGCGCTGGCCATCGCGCGCTCGCTGGCCACCGGCCCGCAGCTGGCGATCCGGCTGACCAAGCGGGCGCTCAACTCCTGGCTGCGCGCCGCCGGGCCGATCTTCGACGCCTCCGCCGCCTACGAGATGCTCACGTTCATGGGCCCGGACCTGGCCGAGGGCGCCGCCGCGCTGCGGGACAGGCGCCCGCCGCGCTTCGCCTGACCGGCGGGACGGCCCGTCACTCGGCCGCGTGACGGTCGAGGAAGGCGTAGACGTCGGCCTCGTCCACGCCGGGAAAGCTCCCCGACGGCAGCGCGGATAGGACGTGCGAGTGCGCCCGCGCCGACGGCCAGGCCATGCCGTCCCAGCGGGCCGCCAGGTCCGCCGGGGGGCGCTGGCAGCACGACGGATCCGGGCAGGCCGACGACATGCGGCGGGTGGTGTCCCGGCCGCGGAACCAGCGCGCGTCGTCGAACGGGACCCCGAGCGTGATCGCGTACCCGCGCTCGCTGCCCGGGTCGACCGAGGCCACGCACCAGTAGGTGCCCGAGGGGGTGTCCGAGTACTGGTAGTGCGGGCTGAACCGGTCCGCGGCGGCGAAGACCTGCCGGCCGGACCAGAACCGGCACAGCCGCTGGCCCTCGATCGCGCCGGTGACGTCGGCCGGGAAGACGACCCCGTCGTTCTCGTACGCCTTGTAGATCACGCCGCTGGCGTCGTTCTTCACGAAGTGGCACGTCAGCCCGAGGTGGTGGGTGGCCAGGTTGGTGAACCGGTGCGCGGCCATCTCGTAGGAGACCGAGAACACGTCGCGCAGGTCCTCGACCGACAGGTTCCTGCTCTCCTTCGCATGGCGCAGGAACGATACCGCGGCCTGCTCGGGCACGAGCACCGCGGCCGCGAAGTAGTTCGCCTCGACCCGCTGGCGCAGGAAGTCGGCAAAGTCGGCCGGGGCGCTGTGGCCGAGCACGAAGTGACCGAGGGTCTGCAGCAGCACCGCGCGCGGGGTGTGCATGCCGAGCGACTCCTGCCGCAGGTAGATGCGGCGGTGGCGCAGGTCGGTGACGGACCTGGCGGTGCGCGGCAGGTCGGTCACGTAGCGGACGGTGAAGCCATGGTGGCTCACCACCGACAGCAGCATCCCCTGCGAGAGCGCGCCCCCCGCGTAGCCCACAGGGGCCAGCGCCCTCGCCGCCGCCTGCTCGATCTCGGAGAAGTAGTTGCCGCGGTCGCGCATCATCGCCCTCAGGCCGGCGTTCGCCGCCCGCGCCTCCTCCGGGGTGGCGGTCGGCTTGGCCCGCAGCCTGCGCAGCTCCTCGAAGAGCGCGAGCAGGTGCTCGATCGCCTCGCTCGGCAGCCGCGGCCCGGGGCGCAGGCGGGGCAGGCCAAGGCCCGCGTACGCCGGGTCGCGCTGCGCCTCCTCGAGCGCGATCTCCAGCTGGGCCCGGCGGCTGGGCGCCTGCCGGCGCATCAGGTCCTCCGGCGTCACCCCGAGCGCCCTGGCGAGCGATTCGATGAGCGACAGCTTCGGCTCGCGGCGGCCGTTCTCCAGCAGCGACAGCACGGAGGGCGCCCGGCCCACCCGCGCCCCGAGCTCGGCGAGCGTCATCCCCCTGGCGCGCCTGATGTGCCGCAGGCGCTGCCCGAAGACGCTGAGATCAAGGTCACTCTTCGGCAAAGATCCATGATCTTGGCTCACGAAAGTCGTCACTTCTTCATGCTACGTGAAGCTCTTGAAATATTCATCACGCGTTCCCCTGGTCAGGGCGGGATCGCTCGCCCAGGCTGTTGGCAGCACCCGGGGACGGCACGCACACGGAGGTTCCAATGGACAATCGTCGCCTCGAGGGGGATGCGGGCGCGCGGCCCGCGAGCTTCGACGACCAGGTGGCCCGGCTGCGGCAGAGCTGGGCGACCGACCCGCGCTGGGCGCACACCGAGAGGACGTACACCGCCGCCGACGTGGTGCGGCTGCGGGGCTCAGTGCGGGAGGAGCACACCCTGGCCCGGCTGGGCGCGCAGCGCCTGTGGGAGCTGCTGCGCACCCAGGACTACGTGGCCGCGCTCGGCGCGCTGACCGGCAACCAGGCGGTCCAGCAGGTCAGGGCTGGCCTGCAGGCGATCTACCTGTCCGGCTGGCAGGTCGCGGCCGACGCCAACCTGGCCGGGCAGACCTACCCGGACCAGAGCCTGTACCCGGTCAACTCGGTGCCGCAGGTGGTGCGCCGGATCAACAACGCCCTGCTCCGCGCCGACCAGATCACCTGGGCCGAGTCGGGGAACCAGGGAGCGCCCCACTGGCTCGCCCCGATCGTCGCCGACGCCGAGGCCGGCTTTGGCGGCGTGCTCAACGCGTTCGAGCTGATGAAGGCGATGATCGAGGCCGGGGCGGCGGGCGTCCACTGGGAGGACCAGCTCGCCTCGGAGAAGAAGTGCGGCCACCTGGGCGGGAAGGTCCTGGTCCCCACCGGCCAGCACATCAAGACGCTGCTCGCCGCGAGGCTGGCCGCCGACGTGTGCGACGTGCCGAGCATCGTCATCGCCCGCACCGACGCCCAGGCCGCGACGCTGCTCACCAGCGACATCGACGAGCGGGACCGGCCCTTCGTGACCGGCGAGCGGACCGCCGAGGGGTTCTACCGGGTCCGCAACGGCATGCGCGCCTGCGTGGCCCGGGGGCTGGCCTACGCGCCCTACGCGGACCTGCTGTGGATGGAGACCTCCACGCCGGACCTGTCGGTGGCGGCCGAGTTCGCGGAGGCGATCCACGCCGTCTACCCGGACCAGATGCTGGCCTACAACTGCTCTCCGTCGTTCAACTGGCGGGCCAACCTCGACGACGCGACGATCGCGAAGTTCCAGCGCGAGCTGGCGGCGATGGGGTACAAGTTCCAGTTCATCACGCTGGCGGGGTTCCACGCGCTGAACCACTCGATGTTCACCCTGGCGCGCGGGTACGCGGCCGAGGGCATGCCCGCCTACGTCCGGCTTCAGGACGCCGAGTTCGCCGCGGAGGCGGAGGGCTACACGGCGACCCGGCACCAGCGCGAGGTCGGCACCGGCTACTTCGACCTGGTGACCTCGGTCATCAGCCCGGACGCCTCGACGACGGCGCTGGCCGGATCGACCGAGTCGGCGCAGTTCACCGCCGCGGGCCGCTGACGGCCGGCCGGCCCGGCCTGCCGCCGGGGACGGGGTGACCCGCTACGGCAGCAGGCCGGTCGGCGCCGGCTCCCCGGCGTCCTCGTAGTCCTCGGCCTCGGTCACCGCGCGCCGCCAGCGCGACGGCAGGAACAGCGGCACGATCATCGCCGCCCCGGCCAGGGCGAGCGCGCCGTTGCCGACCAGGTAGGCAGCGCCGGCCCCGAACGAGCTGCCACGCAGCGGCAGGTACCGCAGCGCCTCGCCGCCCCGCAGCACGTACAGCGCCGACCAGCCGAGCAGGACCGCGCCGGGCAGCCCGGAGGCGAGCGCCGAGATCCGGCGCACCGCGACCAGCACGCCGATCAGCACGCCCGTGCCGAGCAGGCCGCCCAGGGCGAGCAGCCCCGGCGTGCTGGTCAGGCCATGGCCGAGGGGCGGCCAGCCTCGGCCGGCCGCGCCGCGCAGCGCCAGGATCTCGGTGACGCCCCGGGCGGCTCCGAAGTACAGGGCGGCCAGTGCCGCGAGGGCGAGCAGGAAGCCGATGAGGTGCCGCATGTGCCATCCCTTCGGGTCATCGCGCACTGCCCCCCGCCGTCACGTTACCCACTTGCGCCCGCTCATGGCCGGGAATCGCCGGCCGCGCCCGCCCCGCGCAGCCCGCGGCGCAGCGCGAGGCGGGCGCGGTTCACCGGCTCGAGCGCCTCGTAGGCCAGGTAGGCGTCCCGCCGGATGAGCCGGAACTTGGCCCCGAGGGCGCCCGGCGGCGGCCGGTACCCGGGCGGCGCGTGGCGCTCGAACTCCTCGTGCATGCGCCGGAAGAACCGCCGGCGCTCCGGCCGCGGCACCAGGCCGCGCCCGGAGGCGCCGCGGGCCTGCAGCACGTTGGCGTAGTGGGAGATGGCCCGCTCGAACACGGCCTGCCGCACGGCGGGGGTCGCCACCGGGTCGCCCGCCTCCGCGAGCCGGCGGAGCCGCTCGAGAACGCCGGCGTAGGCATCGAAGACGGCCAGGTGGCCGCTGGCGGTCGTGGCCATGAACGAGCCCGGCCGCGCGCGCCGGTAGCGGTAGCACACCACCGGCAGCGCGCTCAGCCGCCCGGCCAGCAAGGCGGCGCAGGTCACCGGGATGTCCTCATGGATCCCCGGCCGGAACGGCTCGCCAAGGGCGAGCAGGAAGTCGCGCCGGAACACCTTGCTCCACGCCGTCATTGCCAGCCGGATCAGGTCAGGCGCCTGCGCGAGCGTGAACAGGCCGCGGGGGGCTGCCCGCAGCAGCGGCGCCCCGGGGCTCGGCGCCGTCCGCCCCCCGGGGTACACGTCCTGGTAGTCGATGAGCAGCACGTCGGGCCGCTGGGCGAGCAGCCGCTCCGCGATCTGGCACAGCGCCCCGCTGGTGATGGAGTCGTCGCCGTCGACGAACCAGACGTACCGGCCGGCCGCCCTGGCCAGGCCGAGGTTCCGCGCGTTCCCCGGGCCGGCGCTGCGCTCCAGGTGCACCACGGCCAGCCGGGGGTCCCCGGCTGCCATCTCGTCCAGCAGCCGCCCGGCGCCGTCCGGTGAGGCGTCGTCGACCGCGATCACCTCGATCCGGTGCCCGCCCGGCAGGCCCGGCTCCGGCCCGCCGAGCACCGAGCCCAGGCAGTCGGGCAGGTACTCGCCCACCCCGTGGACCGGGATGACGACGCTGATCAGCGGCGGCTCAGCGGGCATGGGCGCGGGCCGGCACGCCGGGGACCAGGTCGGGGCTCATGCCGCTAGAGCCTAGCCAGCCATCCGGGCGGGCGCGCGGGCGCTGCGGGCCGCCGCTAGCCGCCGATGCGGATCTCCCGGCGGCCGATCAGCCAGTCCTGGCCGACCAGCACGAACGTGTCCGAGTACCGTCCGGTGGTCAGCGAGCCATCCCTGGCGACGAAGGCGAAGTCGCTGAGCACGCTGGCGCGGGTCACGCCGTCCCCGCCGGCGCCCATCGCGCCGATGACCGTGTTGACCGTCAGGTGCTTTCCCCTGCTCTCCGGGGGCATGGCCTTGGCGAGCAGCGCGGTCACCGCCTCCCGGCCAGACCTGGTCCGGCCGAATGCCTCCAGCTCGGCGCCGGGCGCGAAGCACCCGGCCAGCGCGGCGAGGTCGCCGTCATCGATCGCGTGGCAGTAGCGGGCGAGCGTGCGCCGGATCGCGGCCTCCGCCGCGAGCGCCGCGTGCTCTGGCATGTCTGGCATCTCGGTCTCCGGGGGCAATCGCGGGACGGGCGTCCGCCGTCCGCACCGCGATTATCCGGGTTCGGCCATCCGCCGCCTAGGCAGATGAATACCCTGCCCATCAGCGCTGGCCACGGGCACGGTGGCGCTGGCCACGGGCGCGGCGGGCGATGCGCCGGGCCGGACTGCCGATCCGCGGACATGCCGGGCACGGTGCTGGCGAGTCCGGCCGCGGCCAGCCAGACTCGTTCCCTGGGGACAGCCTCGCCCCGCGCGGCCGGCTGCGCGGAAGGAACGCCGATGCAGGAGCTGCGACTCGTCGCAGTCAGCGAGGATGGCAGCTACGCGATCCTCGTGGTTCCGGGAAGGAGCGGGCGATTCGCGCTGCCCATCGACGAGCGCCTGCGGGCCGTGGCGCGGGGCCAGTTCTCCCGGCTCGCCCAGTACGAGATCGAAGTGGAGAGTCCGTTGCGACCCAAGGAGATCCAGGATCGGATCCGCGCAGGCGAGACCGCCGAGGAGATCGCCGACGCCGCGGGCTTGCCCGTGGAGCGGGTCAGGCGGTTCGAGGGCCCGCCGCTCGCGGAGCGAGCGCGGTGGGCCCAGGAGGCGCAGCGGGCGACCGTCCGCGGCCGCCCGGACTCGGGCCCGGGCCCGCGGCTCGGCCAGATCGTCGGCGAGCGCCTCGCGCAGGCGGGCGCGGACGCCGAGGAGGCCGAGTGGGACTCGCGCAAGCGCCCGGACGGCGCCTGGCAGGTGCAGCTCGCCTTCACGGTCGCGGGACGGCTGCACATCGCCGAATGGGCCTACGACATCAGGGGCAATCACGTCACCCCCGACAACGACGAGGCGATCAGGCTGTGCCTCGGCGAGGCTGACTGGCCCTCGCCCCGGCCGGCGGCCACCGCGACCGTGACTCCGCTGCGGGTTCCCGCGGCCTCCCGCGGCGCGATCGCGGCGCCGGCGGGCGACAGCGCCCGCCCGGCGGCGGCTGCCAGGCCGCGCCACCCGGATGCCGCCGATCCGGGCGCGGCGGCCCCCGGCGCCGCCGATGTAGCCGATGTAGCCGGACCGACGGCCACCGCGCGGCGGGCCGCACCCCCGGCGGGACCGCCTGGCGTCGCCGGGGGCGGGTTCCCGGCTCCGGCCGGGGACCCGGACACCGCACCTCAGCCCCCAGCCCCGGCCGGGACTCCCGCCCAGCTGGCGGCGGGCACGTCACCGGGCGAGCCGGCGGCCCGGCCGCGCCGGCCTTCCGGCCGGCCGCGCCGCTCCTCTGTGCCATCCTGGGACGAGATCATGTTCGGCACATCCAGGCCCTCCGAGTAGTGCCCGCACCGCGCATACAATCCGTCCGCACGCCCGCCTCCTCCGATGGGTCAAGGGGCCGCCGCTTGCGTCGCCTGCTGCGCCCCCGACGGCGCCCGGTCACCGCCCTGCTGGCCGCCTCGCTGACGGCGCCGCTGGTCACGGGCTGCAGCCTGCTGAGCGGCCCGCAGGCCCTCAAGGCGGTGTCATCGGCGTCCATGACCGTGGCCAGCCCGGTCTTCGGCGCGGACATGATCTTGCCGCTGCGCTACACCTGCCGCGGCGCCCGGCTGAGCCCGCCGCTGTACTGGTCGGGAGCCCCGGCGCCGCAGACGAAGTCCTTCGCCATCGTGGTGGACGACTCGCAGGCGCCGATCACCCCCTACATCTACTGGCTGGTGTTCAACATCGGTGCGACGACGACTGCAATACCGGAGAACGGCGTGCCGCCGGGGGCCGTGCAGGCGCAGAACAGCAGCGGGAAGCTGGGCTACGACCCGCCGTGCCCGAGCGGGCGGCACGACATGTACCGGTTCACCGTCTACGCGCTCAACGCCCGGCTGAGCCCGCGTGTCACCAGCCTGCGGGCAGTCTGGTCAGCGATCGCGCAGCACGCCATCGCGAGCGGGCGCCTCACCGCCAGGGCAGCCGAGTGAGGCAGCGGACACGGAAGGCGCATGCAGCAGGTGAAACTTCTCGAATTCCGTGACATCGACCATAGCGGTCCGACAGAATCAACGTTCTGATGAGGTGTCCACGGCGCTCGCGCCACCCCGGAGCACCCGCGATCATGGCCACGCGGGTCGGCGAGCGTCACGCTGGGGCCATGCCACCGGGGATGGTGCGATGCACAGGACCGTGCTGATCATTCTGGCGGCGGTCGTCGCGCTGATCGTGATCGTGGTGCTGACCGGGATGCGCTACCTGCGGGCCGACGACGACGAGGACTTCGACGAGGAGGTGCCCGCCGATGCCGGCCGGTCGCGGGACAGCGCGCGCCATCACGGGGCGGGCCACCTTGCCCGGCATCAGGACGACGCCCGGGCCCGAGGCCGTGCCGCCTCCCGGCAGGAGGACGGCCGGGACTGGGACAGCGGCCCGCTGCCGCGCCGGGGCCATCCGCCGGGCGCGCCGCGGCCGCAGCGAGGAACGGAGCCGCAGCACCTGGCAATGGCTGCGGAGCGGGCCGAGACCCGAGGGC
>JAJPIV010000165.1 GCA_021324595.1 Actinomycetota bacterium
AGCAGGATGTGCTCGGTCCCGATGTAGTTGTGGTTCAGCATCCTGGCCTCCTCCTGCGCCAGGACCACAACCCGCCGAGCCCGGTCGGTGAACCTCTCGAACATCTCTCCTGCTCCTCACCACAGCGATGGGGGAACGTGCGGTGACCGCGTGCTCCCTTCCGCGCCAGCCAGGCGTGCCGGGCAGGGTTTCCTCATGCGGCCGGACCGCGCCGTCTGCGGTGCACGGCACTCCACGAGAGCCTTCCCCGTCGCCTGGGCATTCATCCTCATCCAACCCGCGGCGGAGGGGGAGTGTTCCCCGCTACGCCGCGAGCGAACGCGCCCGGCCGGCCGCGCGGGCAGGTCGCGGGGGATGCGCGAGCCCCTGCGGCTGAGCGGGGCCGCCCTCCGCGCCCCGGGAGGCGCCGTGCCCGCTGTGCCGCCGCCCGGTGCGGGTGCCGGCCGCCCCCCGCGCCCCGGTTAGCGCCCGGGCGGTCGCGGATCCGCCGTGCGGGCCGGCCTCCCGCCCGCCCGCCGGCCGGAGGACCGCACGATCCACCCGCCCGGGCGGGCTCCCGGCCAGCGCGGGGACGCTCCCGGCTAGTGGGCGGCCTCGTACTCCGCGATGATGCTGGACGGAATCCGGCCCCGCTCGCTGACCTTCTTGCCCTGCTGCCGGGCCCACTCGCGGATCTCTGAGCTGCGCTCCCGGCCGGGCCCGGTCCGGTTCCTGCGCCGCCGCCCGCCTCCCGTGCTCACCCGGCGCGCGTGGTCCGCGAATTGCCCGATCTTCTCGCGGAACTCCTTGCTGTGCGGCCCGCACAGGTCGATCTCGTAGGCCGTGCCTTCAAAGGCGAACGAAACCGACTCGGTTCCTTCGACCTCGCCGTCGTGAGGTAGGTCACAGACTACGGTCACCACTGTCTTCTGAGCCATGCCATCCTTGCCTTTCATCAGCTACCTATTTAGCAGCATAACCTATACCCGGGAGTGCTGGGACGACAATTGCCCCTGGAGAATCGCCGCCTGCCGTCCCGGGATCTGACTCTCGATGCTTAGATGATCACCGGGCGTAACACTGGTAATCGCTGGCATCAGCTGCGGTCTGCCGGGCCACCGCCATCGATATCAGAGCGCGTCGGTCCGGCGAGCGCCCGATCGCTGGCCCGCCCCGGGCTGCGGGCCGGGCCCGGCGGGATTCTCGCCGCCCCCGGGAACTCGCGATCGTTCCTCGCCGGAGGACTTCCTGGCCCCCCGCATCTCATGCCTGAGGAAAGCCGCCACCGCGATCAGGAAGGCGGCGCACACCAATAGAGGCGGGGTCAAAGCCGCGAGGTCGCTGAGCACCGGAGCCCCTCCCAGGCTGTCTGCGCGTCGGACGCCGGGGCCGCGCCCCCGGCCGGCCGCCGGAGCAGCCCGCCGGGCGGGCACCGGCTCCCAGCCCGCCTGCCGGGCGAGTCGGCTACCGACGCGAGCCCTGCTGACAGCCTATGCCGATGGCCCCTGGCCCCCGGCGGCGCCCCGGGCACGGGACTGGCAGGGCCGGGCCGCCGCGGCGGCCGCGGGCAACCGGCATCCGCCCTTGCCTGGCGGCACGCGGCCCGCGCGGACGGGCGGGCCGGGCGCCAGCCGCGGGCGCCCGGGCAATGCGGCGGGCCGCGCAAGCGGCCCCAATGGGCGCGCCGTCGTCAACGTCAAACGTTTCGAGACCGCATAGAATCAGCCGGCACCGCGGAGCGCCATCGCCAGTCCAATGCATTCGATTCGTATCGCCCTGCCGAACGAAATCGAGCGAGCGGCGGCAGAAATTCGGCCTGCCCGAACATCGAATCCGCCGGCCCGGCGCCGGGAGCGCCTCATCATCCGGGGCCGCGCGCCGAGTTCGCCCGGCATCGTGAACGAGGCGCGAGCCGCACCCGGCCGGCCTGGCAGGGCTCCGATCCGAGGCAATTGCGCTGATTCACCAGAACGGGCGCGCGCGAGCCGCTGCGGACAGGCGGCGGGCGCTCGCGGGTCCCGGAACCGCCAGGGCCGCCGGATCCGAGAACGGCCCGCGCGCCTGCCCGAGAACCGCCGCGGCCGCGCACCCGAGAATCAGCCGGAGCCGTTCGCGGACGCCCGGCCGGGCGGTCGCCTGCCCGGTCATCGGCACGGACGTGACCGCAGTGGCACGGTCGCGTGCCCCTGGCCGGAGAGCACTTCCGGCATCAGCGATACGGCCGGCGGCTCCTTCGGTTAGTCTCCGTCGCTGATACACCGTTCCCGGTGGCATGTCCCGCTCGTCGGGACATGTCGTGTGATGAGAGGAGCGCGCCGGTGCGGCGCTCGCGAGCTGGGGGGCATGTCGTGCCGCGGGCGGCCGGGGGCCGCGAGAGACGCCGCCGGCCGGCCAGTCGGCTGCTCGCCGCGATCGGGGTTGCCGCGGCCTTCGGGGTGACGCTGCCCGCCCCGACCGCCGGCGCCGTCCGGAGCGGGCCGACGCCGAGCCTCAAGCAGCTCCTCGCGGAGGCCGCGAAGCTGTCCTACCAGATCGACGACCTGAGCCAGCAGTATGACGCGCTGCGCATCCAGTACACGCAGGCGCGCGCTCAGCTCAAGATCGCGCGCATGACGGTCGCGGCCGACGAGCGGATCCTCTCCCGTGACCAGGCCGCGATCGGGCGGATCGCGGCCGCCGGCTACATGACCGGCGCGATCAGCCCGGCCATGCAGCTGCTGGAAAGCAGCAACCCGCAGGTCCTGCTGCACCGCGCCGCCATCCTGACCGAGCTGCAGCTGGAGAACGGGCACAAGCTGGGCCTGGTGGCGGCGGCTCGCGCGGCGGCGGCCAGGGCGAGGCTGCTCGCGGTGCAGGAGGAGCACCAGGCCGCCCGGCTCGCCGCCGGGATGCGCAGGAAGGTCGCGCAGATCCAGGCCCGCGAGGACCGGCTGAACAGCGCGGCGTTCGCCCAGGCCCTGGCGATCTACCGCAGGACCGGCAGGTACCCGAACATCCACGTCACCGGCGACTCGGTGGGCGTCCAGGCGCTGCGCTGGGCACTGACCAGGATCGGTGACCCGTACGTCTGGGGAGCCGCCGGGCCGAACGCGTTCGACTGCTCGGGCCTGGTGGTCTGGGCCTACGCGCAGATCGGGATCTCGCTGCCGCACTACACCGGTGACCTGTGGAACTCCGGCATGCACGTGTCGCGGAGCCAGCTTGAGCCTGGTGACCTGGTCTTCTTCTTCCCCGACATCGGCCACGTCGGGATCTACGTCGGCAACGGCCTGATGGTGGACGCGCCCACCTACGGCATCCCGGTCGGCATCCACCCGATCATGTGGAGCGTGTACGTCGGCGCCGTGCGGATCGTCTGACTCCCGGCCCGGGGCCGGGATCGCCGCCGCGCCGCGGGGCCGGCGCCGCCGTCACTCGGGCCGGACGAGGGGGAACAGGATCGTCTCCCGGATCGAGGCGCCGGTCAGCATGATCAGCACGCGGTCGATGCCCATGCCCATCCCGCCGGTCGGCGGCATGCCGTGCTCAAGGGCGCGCAGGAAGTCCTCATCGAGCCGCATGGCCTCGGGATCGCCGGCCGCGGCCAGCGACGCCTGGGCGGTGAGCCTGGCGCGCTGCTCGACCGGGTCGACCAGCTCCGAGTAGCCCGTGCCGATCTCGGCGCCGAACGCCACCAGGTCCCACCTCTCGGCCAGCCGCGGGTCGGACCGGTGCGCCCGGGTCAGCGGCGACACCTCGACCGGGAAGTCGTGGTAGAAGGTCGGCCGCTCCGTCTGGGCCTCGACGAGGTGCTCGTAGAGCTCAAGCAGCACCTTCCCGGCGTTCCAGGACGGCTCCGCAGCCACGCCGGCCCGGGCCGCCAGCTTGCGCAGCGCGTCCGCGCCGGTGTCGGGGGTGACCTCCTCGCCGAGCGCCCGCGAGACCGCCTCGTGCACGCTCACCCATGGCCACTCCTCGCCGATGTCGTGCTCGCGCCCGCCGGGGCGGCGGACCATCGTGCCGCCCAGCGCCGCCCGGGAGGCGCTCAGGATCAGGTCCCGGGTCAGGGCCGCGATCGTGTGGTAGTCGCCGTAGGCCTGGTACGCCTCCAGCATGGTGAACTCGGGGTTGTGCGTGGCGTCGGCGCCCTCGTTGCGGAAGTTCCTGCCGATCTCGTAGACCCTCTCGATGCCCCCGACGATCAGGCGCTTGAGGTACAGCTCGAGCGCGATCCTCAGGTACAGCCGCATGTCGTAGGCGTTGATGTGGGTGACGAACGGCCGCGCGCTGGCCCCGCCGTGCAGGGTCTGGAGGATGGGGGTCTCCGCCTCCAGGTACCCCTGCCGGTGCAGCTCCTCGCGTATCGCGCGAGTGACCGCGGCCCGCATCTCGGCCATCCGCCGCGCCTGCGGGTTCACGATCAGGTCCACGTAGCGCATCCGCATCCGCGCGCGGGGATCGGTCAGGCCGGCGTGCTTGTCCGGCAGCGGCCGCAGCGCCTTCGCGGTGATCGCGAACGACTCGGCGAGCACGGACAGCTCACCGGTGCGCGAGGTGACGACCTCGCCGGTGACTCCCACGTGGTCGCCGATGTCCACGTCGGACTTCCAGGCGGCCAGCGCCCGCTCGCCGGCGCTGTCCAGCGAGATCATCACCTGGAGGTCGCCCGACCCGTCCCTGATCGTGGCGAAGCAGAGCTTGCCGCCGGTCCGGTAGAGCATGACCCGCCCGGTCACCCCGACGCGATGCCCGGTCCCGGTACCCGGCGGCAGCCCGGCGTGACGCTCGCGCACCTGCGCGATCGTGTGGGTGCGCGGGTACCCGACCGGATAGGGGTCGGTGCCCGCCTGCCGCAGCCGCTCCACCTTGGCGAGCCTGACCCGGATCTGCTCGGATGCTCCTTCGTCGCTCACCCGCCCGAGGCTACCGGCGCCGCCGGCCGCGGCGCGAGCCGGTCATGCCCGCCGCGGCGGCCCCGGGTCAGGCGGCCATGTTCCGCTCGAACACCAGGCGCAGGCCGATCAGCGTCAGCCACGGCTCGTGCGCGTCGATGACCTTGACCTCGTCGAGCACCAGCGGCGCGAGCCCGCCGGTCGCGATCACGGTGACCGCCTCCGGGTCGTCCGGCGACAGCTCGGCCGCCATCCGGCGGACGATGCCCTCGACCTGCCCGGCGACGCCGAAGACGATCCCTGATTGCAGGGCCGCGACCGTGTTCTTGCCGATCACCCGGGAGGGCCTGGCCAGCTCCACCTTGAGCAGCTGGGCGGCGCGCCGCGAGAGCGCGTCCACCGAGATCTCGATGCCGGGGGCCAGCGCGCCGCCGACGAACTCGTTCTGCGCGCTGATCGCGTCGAAGTTCGTGGACGTGCCGAAGTCGACCACGATGGCCGGGCCGCCGTACAGGTGGGCGGCGGCGACCGTGTTCATGATCCGGTCGGTGCCGATCTCCTTGGGGTTGTCGTAGCGGACCGACACGCCCGTCCGCACGCCCGGCTCCACGATCAGCGCCGGGACGTCGCGGTAGTAGCGCCTGACCATCTCGCGCATCTCATGGAGCACGGACGGGACGGTGGAGCACAGGGCGATGCCGTCGACGCCGCGCCGCGCCAGCGCGGGGCGCTGGGCGAGCAGGCCGCGCAGCGTGACCGCCAGCTCGTCGGCGGTCCTGACCGGATCGGTGGCGATCCGCCAGTGCTCGGCGACCTCCTCGCCGTCGAAGACGACCAGGACCGTGTGGGTGTTGCCGACGTCAATCGCGAGCAGCATCGTCCCGCCCCTCTCCGCCCGCCGTGGCCACGTCGAGGCCCGCCGCGGCCAGGTCGAGGCCGATGTCCAGCGCGGGCGCCGAGTGCGTGAGCGCCCCGACCGCCAGGTAGTCCACGCCGGTCGCCGCCACGGCCGCGGCCGATTCGAGCCGCAGGCCGCCGCTGGCCTCGAGCAGCGCCCGCCCCGCGGTCAGCGCGACCGCCTGCCTCATCCGCTCCACGGTGAAGTTGTCGAGCAGGATCAGCCCGGCTCCGGCCGCGACTGCCTCCGCGACCTGCTCAAGCGTGTCGCATTCGACCTCGACGGGCAACCCGGGAGCCCGCCGGGAGACGGCCGCGAACGCGGCCGCCACCGACCCGGCCGCGGCCACGTGGTTGTCCTTGATCAGCGCGGCGTCCGACAGCGACATCCGGTGGTTCACCCCGCCCCCGCAGCGCACCGCGTACTTCTCCAGCCCCCGCAGGCCGGGCAGCGTCTTGCGGGTGTCCCTGATCGCCGCTCCCGTCCCGGCGACCGCGTCCACCCACCGCCTGGTGAGCGTGGCCACCCCCGACAGGTGGCACAGCAGGTTCAGCGCCGTCCGCTCGGCCGTCAGTATCGCGCGCAGCGGGCCGGTCACCCGCATCAGGACCCGCCCGGGCCCGACCCTGTCGCCGTCCGCGGCCTGGTGCTCGCAGCTAAGGGGGCCTGCGGCCGCGCCGGCCGGGAAGGGCGCGGCCGCGGGCCCGGGCGGAACGCGGCCGCTCCCCCACGCCGCCCCGGCCAGGGTGAACGCGCACTCGGCGACCGGCAGCCCCGCGACCACCCCGGTGCCCCGGGCGACGACGTCGGCGGTTCCGCGCTGCCCGGCCGGGATGGTCGCCTCGGTGGTCACGTCCGCGCCGCTGGCGAGGTCCTCAGACAGCGCCATCCGGACGACCCGGAGGACGTCACCGGGGTCCAGGCCGGCGGCGGCCAGCCGTGCGGCGAGCTCAGCGGGGATCTCGTTCACTCGCGCCCCCCTCCCCGGGACCGGGCCGGTCCGGCACGAACGTGACCGCCAGGCCGTCCGCGCCGTCCGCGCCGCCCGTTCCGCCCGCGAGCGCCGGCCGTGCCGGGGGCGCCGCGGGGCCTCCCGGCCGGCGGCCGAGGGTCACGACCAGGTGCCCCAGCCATGAGCCGGACGGCTCGGGGTGGTCCTCGCGCCAGTGGCTGCCGCGGGTCTCCGTCCGCGCCGCCGCGGCGGCGACCACCGCCGTGGCGACCAGGTGCAGGTTGGTCGCCTCCCATGCGCCGACGCTCGGCTTGTCGCAGGCCTGCCTGCCGATCGCGCGGAGCCGGCTGGCCGCCTCGGCCAGCCCCGGGCCGGAGCGGAGCACGCCCGCCCGCTCGGTCATCAGGCGCTGGACCTGGTCGGTGACGGATGGCTCCAGGAGCCCGGCCTCCCGGTCGCCGGGGACGGGCTCGGCCGCGGGCGGCAGGCCGGCGGCCAGGTCGGCGGCGATCCGCTCGGCGAAGACCAGCCCTTCGAGCAGGGAGTTCGAGGCGAGCCGGTTCGCCCCGTGCACGCCGGTGCAGGCGACCTCGCCGCAGGCGTACAGTCCGGGCACGCTGGTCCGGCCGGCCAGGTCGGTGCGGACCCCGCCGCTGGCGTAGTGGGCCGCCGGCACGACCGGGATCAGGTCGGTGACCGGGTCGATGCCGTGCTCCAGGCAGCTGGCCCGGATGGTGGGGAACCGGTGCTCCCAGGTCGCCGCGCCGAGGTGGCGGCCGTCGAGCCAGACGTGATCCGCCCCGGTCTCCGCCAGCACGCTCATGATCGCCTTGGCGACCACGTCGCGCGGGGCGAGGTCGGCGAGCGGGTGCCGGCCGGCCATGAACCGGCGGCCCTGCCCGTCCACGAGGAACGCCCCCTCGCCGCGGACCGCCTCGGAGATCAGCGGCTGCCGGCCCCGCGATCCCCGGCCGAGCCAGAGCACCGTCGGGTGGAACTGGATGAACTCCAGGTCGGCGGCCTGCGCGCCAGCCCGCAGGGCGAGCGCGATGCCATCGCCGGTGGACACGGCGGGGTTCGTCGTCGCCGAGTAGACCTGCCCCATCCCGCCGGTCGCGAGCACGACGGCCGGCGCGTGCACCGCGCCCACCCCGTCGGCCTGCCCCTCGCCGATCACGTGCAATGTCAGCCCGGCCGCCCGGCCGTCGCCGGTGAGCAGCAGGTCGAGCGACATCGCGTGCTCGATCACGTCGATCCCGTCGGCCTCGGCCAGGGCCAGCAGCAGCGCCCGGGAAACCTCCGCGCCGGTCGCGTCGCCGCCGGCGTGCGCGATCCGCCGGCGCAGGTGCCCCCCCTCCCGGGTGAGGGCGAGCGGGCCGCCGGGCTCGGCGTCGAACCGCGCGCCGAGCGCGATCAGGCGCCGGACCGCCGCCGGCCCGTCGGTGACCAGCGCCCGGACCGCGGCGGCGTCGCACAGTCCCGCCCCGGCCACCAGCGTGTCGCGCATGTGCTGCTCGGGCGAGTCGCCCGGGCCGAGGGCGGCCGCGATCCCGCCCTGCGCCCACCTGGTCGAGCCGTCGTCGAGCAGCGACTTGGTGACGAGCAGGATGCTCCGGCCCGGGAGGGCGCGGTGCGCGCTCAGCGCGGCGGTCACCCCGGCGATCCCCGAGCCGGCCACGATCACGTCGGCCTGGCGGATCCAGCCCGGGCCGGGGGCGAGGAGCCTGCGGGCGATCATGTCTGGCTTCCGATCCGGACGGTGACGTTGTCGATCAGCCGGGTGTCGCCAACCCGGGCCGCCACCAGCAGCAGCGCCGGGCCGCGGTAGCGCTCCGGCAGGTCGCCGAAGGTCGCCGGGTCCGCGAGCGCCAGGTAGTCCAGCCGCAGCGGCGGGTCCGCGCCGGCCAGCGGGCCGAGCTCGGCGCGGGCCGCGGCCAGCACCGCGTCCGCGTCCCCGCCCGCCTCCGCGGCGTCGGCACCCGCCCGCAGCGCGCGCGGCAGGGCGCGCGCCCGCTCCCGCTGCCCCGGGGTGAGGTAGGCGTTGCGGCTCGAGGCGGCCAGCCCGTCGGCCTCGCGGACGGTGGGAACCCCGATGATCTCCACCGGGATGTTCAGGTCGGCTGTCATCGCGCGCACCAGGAACAGCTGCTGGGCATCCTTCTCGCCGAACACCGCCGCGTCCGGCCCGACCAGGTGGAACAGCTTGAGCACCACGGTCAGCGCGCCGCCGAACAGGGCCGGCCGGCAGGCGCCCTCCAGTACCCGGCCCACCGGTCCCGGGTCCACGGTGACCTGCTGGCGGCCCGGGTACATCTGGTCGGAGCGCGGGGCGAACACCACGTCCGCCCCCTCGGCAGCGCAGATCCGCACGTCGCGGTCGAGGGACCGCGGGTAGCGCTCCAGGTCCTCGCCGGCGCCGAACTGAAGTGGGTTGACGAACACCGAGGCCACCACCGAGCCCCCGGACCCGGCCGCCACCCGTGCCCGGCGCAGCAGGGCCCGGTGTCCCTCGTGCAGCGCCCCCATCGTCGGCACGAGCACGACCGGGGACGGCGTGGTGGCGCGGGCGGCCGCCAGCCCCGCCAGGGTCCTGGCCAGCATGGGGATCACGCGAGGGGCCCGGCGAGCACGCCGAGGAGGCGCTGCGCGTCCGGCGCGGCCAGCGTGCCCGCCGCGAGCGCGCGGTCGGCCGTGAGCCGGGCCAGCGCCAGGTAGGCGGGCAGCAGCGCGGGGTGCGTCCGCGAGATCGCGGCCACGTGGGCGGCGACGGTCTCGGCGTCGCCGCGGGCGACCGGCCCGGTCAGCGCGGCATCCCCGAGGGCGAGCGCGTTCTCCAGCGCCGCGGACAGCAGCGGCCCGAGCATCCGCGCCGGGTCGGCCACCCCCGCCTCGCGGAGCAGGTCGCCGGCTGCGGCGACGAGCGTGACCAGGTGGTTCGCGGCGCCGGCCAGGGCGGCGTGGTACAGGTCCCGGCGATCCTCGGCGATGAAGGCCGGCTCGCCGCCCATCTCGACCACCAGCGCCTCGGCCACGGGCCGCAGCACCTCGGGCGCGGTCACCCCCCAGCAGATGCCGGCCATCTTGTCGGCGTCGCCCGGCTTGCCGGCGAAGGTCATCACCGGGTGCAGCGCCAGGGGCAGCGCGCCGAGCCTGGTCACCGGGTCGAGGACGGCCAGGCCATGCCGGCCGCTGGCGTGGACCATGATCCGGCCGGCGACCGGCACGCCGGTCGCGGCGAGCCCGCCCACCAGGCCGGGCAGCACGTCATCGGGCACGGTGAGCAGCACCAGGTCGGCCCGGGCCACGGCCTCCGCGGCCGGGACCACGGGCACGGACGGCAGGCTCTCGGCGATCCGGCGCAGGGAGCGGTCGGAGACCGCCGACGCCGCGACGACGCGGTGGCCGGCCCGGCTGAGGGCGACGGCCATCGCGGTGCCCGCCCGGCCGGCCCCGACGACGCCGACCGCGAGCTGGGCCGGGTGCGGCAGTTCCGCGCCCGCGGTGCGCGCCCGGGGCCCGCCGCGCCGCGGGCGCCCGCCATCCTCAGCCATGTGATCCAGTCCGTTCCAGGTACCGGCCGCCACCTGCGAGCATAGTCAGCCGCCGGGGCCGCCCGGCCGGCCGGTCCCGGCGGCGTCATCCTCGTCCTCCGGCGGCTCGGGCGCCCGGCAGGACCGCTCCAGGTAGAGCGCGCCGCCGACGAGCGCCAGCGCGGCCACGGCGGTCAGCCCCCCGGCGATCGCGTCGTGCCGCGGCACGGGCTTGCCGAGCGAGCCGAGCGCGTAGATCACCAGGCCGAGGCAGGCCCCGGCGAACACCGCGCCCGCCGCCGAGCTGGCCTTGGCCAGCGCGACGACCCGGGGGACGGCCATCGGCTGGACCGGCCTGGCTCCCGGCCGCCCGCCGATCCTGGCGCGGAGGCTCCGGCCGAGCAGCGCCTCGCCGATCGCGAGCAGCGCCAGCGCGGGGACCGCCGTCCAGGCCAGCGGCGGGAGCGAGGCGAACGTGGCGCTGACCACGAGCCAGGAGGCGAGCGCGCAGGCGGCGCCGATCACCACCAGGGACCAGGGCTTCGTCGGCTGCACGGCTACTCCCGGGCCGCCTGCGGCGCGCCGGGAGCCCGCGGCGCGCCGGGCCCCAGGCGCAGCGTCGCGCCGGGTACCAGGCGGACGCCCTCGCCGCCGCTCGCGGCGGCCAGCAAGGCGACCGGGCCGTCGCCGGGAAGCCGGGCGCCGGGGTCGGCGTCCAGCCACGGGACCAGCACGAACGCGCGCTCGCGGGCACGCGGGTGCGGCAGCGTCAGGACGGGGTCGTCGCTGGTCTCCTCGCCGCAGGCGATCACGTCGACGTCGAGCGTCCGCGCCCCCCAGCGCACCGTCCGCGCACGGTGCAGCGCCCGCTCCGCGGCCAGGCAGCGGAGCAGGATGTCGGCGGCCGGCAGCGCGCTCACCGCGATCAGCACCGCGTTGAGGTAGTCCGGCTGCGGCGGGCCGCCGACCGGCGTGGTCTCGTAGACCCGTGAGACCGCGGCCGGCCGCAGGCCCGGGCCGCGGGCCAGCTCGTCGATCCCCGCCTGGAGGTTGGCCAGCCGGTCGCCGAGGTTGCTGCCGAGGGCGAGCACGACCCGGCGCGGGCCGGTCACGCCCGGCTCCGCCGGATCGTGACGCTCACGTCGGCGAGCGGCAGGCCGACCGGCGCGTTCGGCTTGTGCACGGTGACCTCCGCCTGGCCGACCCGGTCGTCGGCGAGGCAGGCCGCGGCCAGGCGCTCGGCCAGCGTCTCGATGAGCGCGACCGGCTCGCCGGTGATGATGCCGGCCAGCCGCCTGGCGAGCGTCCCGTAGTCGACGGTGAGCGACAGGTCATCGGCCGCCGCGGCGGCCCGCGTGTCGAGCCACAGCACCACGTCCGCGATGAACTCCTGGCCCTGCTCCCGTTCCGCCGGGCAGACGCCGTGGTGCCCGGTCGCGCGCAGCCCGAGCAGGCTGATCCGGTCCGGCTGGGTCACCGCGCCAGCTCCTGCTGCCAGCGCGCCGCCACCTTGACCGCGTCCGCGTTGCCGGGCACCGCGTGGACCCGCACGCACCAGGCCCCGGCCGCGGCGGCCAGCGCGGTCAGCGCCACCGTGGCGTCGTCGCACCCGGTGAACGGCCTGGGACCGTCCGGCCCGCCGAGCAGGCGGCCGATGAACCGCTTGCGGGAGGCGCCGATCAGGACGGGGAACGGCGCGGCCGGATGCGGCAGGCCCGCCACCTCGCCGAGCCTGGCCAGCAGCGCCCAGTTGTGGGCCGGGTGCTTGGCGAAGCCGAGGCCGGGGTCGACGATCAGCAGCCGCGGGTCAGCTCCCACGGCCACCAGCGCGCTGATCCTGGCCGCCAGCTCGGCGGCAACCTCGCGGACCACGTCCTGGTAGACGGCGCGCTCGTACATGTCGGCACTGTGCCCGCGCCAGTGCATGACCACGTAGGGCACCCCCGCGGCCGCCACCAGGCGCCCCATGGCCTCGTCGGCGAGCCCTCCGCTGACATCGTTCACCATAGCGGCGCCCGCGGCGAGCGCGCGCTCGGCCACCCTGGCGCGCATCGTGTCGATGCTGACCGTCAGGCCGGCGCCGGCCAGCGCGGTCACGACCGGCAGGACCCGCCGCAGCTCCTCCGCCTCGTCGATCCTGACCGCGCCCGGGCGGGTCGATTCGCCGCCGACGTCCACGATGTCGGCCCCGGCCGCCGCCAGCTCCAGGCCGTGGGAGATCGCCTCGTCGGCGCCGAACCAGCGGCCGCCGTCGGAGAACGAGTCGGGCGTGACGTTGACGACGCCCATGACCAGGCACTGATCCGCGGCCGGCAGACCCGCCGGGCTCTCGCCTTGACCTGGCATGGCCGCCAATCTACCCGCGACCGCCCCGGCGGTCGCCCCGCGGGCCGTCAGCCGGGCCGGGCCGGCCCGGCGGCGTGCGCCGCGCGCCATCGCCGGAGCCGGCCGCGGGCCTTGCGGGCCAGGCGGCGCGCCTCCATCGTCGGCCAGACCAGGAACGCCTCTGCCTCCAGCGCGGCGAGCCCGATCCTGATCGCGTCCCGGGGCCCGGTGAAGACCAGGAACCTCGGCACCCATTGCGGGCCGAACTTCGCGTTGAACCTGTAGAGCGACTCGATCTGGAACCACCGCGACAGGAAGACCAGCACCCGGCGCCAGGCCCGCAGGATCGGGCCGGCGCCGATCCGCTCGCCGCGCTCCAGGGCCGCGCGGAACATCGCGAAGTTCAGCGAGACCCGCTTGACGCCGATGCCCGGAGCCGCCCTGATGGTCTCGACGATCATGAAGTCGTTCAGGCCCGGCTGGGCCGAGCGGTCCCGGCGCATGAGGTCGAGCGAGAGCCCGTCATGGCCCCACGGCACGAAGTGCAGCAGGGCGCGCAGCACGCCGTCCTGGGTGGCGGTGGCGATCACGCAGTCGCCGTCGCCGGGCCCGCCGATCCGGCCGAGCGCCATCGAGAACCCGCGCTCGGTGGCCGAGCCCCGCCACGTGTCGGCCTGCCTGACCAGCCGGGCGACCTCCTCCGGCGGCACGTCCCTGACCCGCCGCACCTGCGCCACGTACCCGGCCCGGCGGACCCTGGTCACCATCTGCCGGACATTGCGCATCTGGCGGCCGTCGAGGGTGAAGTCCGCGACCTGGACCACGGCCTCGTCCCCGAGCTCCAGGGCGGTCAGCCCGCCCTCGCGGCACCAGATCTCCGCGCCGAGCTCGCTGCAGCCGATCACCGCCGGGACCCACGCGTGCGCGGCCGCCATGTCGAGGAACTCGTGGATCGCGCCCGGCCAGGCCTCCGGGTCGCCGAGCGGGTCACCGCTGGCCAGCATCACGCCGGAGAGCACCCGGTAGCCGATGCAGGACTTGCCGGTCGGCGACCAGACCACGCTCTTGTCGTCCCGGAGCGCGAAGTAGCCCAGGGAGTCCGCGTCGCCGTGGCGGGCGAGCAGCTGCCGGATGCGCTGCGCGTCCTGCTCGCCGAGCCGGCCCTGCGGCTCGGCGGGGCGCACGAACAGGTACGCGGTCACCAGCACGGTGATGATCCCCAGGGCGCCGGTCAGCAGCGCGAAGAAGTCGCCGCGGATGTCCTGGACGAAGTGCACCGGCACCGGGGGGCTCGCGCCCACCAGTCCGTAGAGGACGGCCTGGACCCGCTCGGGGAACGTGTACGGCCGGGTGAGCCCCCGCATGGCGATGTAGAGCAGGCCGATCGCCAGGTCCGCGCCGATCAGGGCGATCAGGATCCCGAGCGCCCGCCACCGCGTGCGCGGGTCCCCGAGCGCGTAGAACTCCCTGCGGTAGTACAGCCCGAGCCCGACCAGGACCGCGGTGATGGCGAACCCGGTCACCATCGCGGACAGGCCGAACCTGTCGATGTGCCGGTGCAGGCGCACCACGTTGAGGGCCGCGGCGGTGACCAGCAGCGCCATGGTCGCCTGCCAGGCGCGGTGCTTGCGGCGCAGCAGGCCGTGGCACAGCAGCAGCAGCAGCAGGCCGATGACGATGAAGGCGGTCCTGGTCAGGCTCGCGGTCAGGGTCAGCGCGCCCGGCGTCTCCGCGGCGACCCGGTGCCACCGGCTGTGCGCGTGGTGGAGCTGGTGGTACAGGCCGGCGTTGACGCCCGCCACGATGAAGAAGACGCCGACCAGCAGCATCGCCCAGCCGGCCAGCCTCGGCACCCAGCGGTTGCGGTGCCGCCGGTCCGGAGGGCGCTCGCCGCCCGCGGGACGCGCCGCGGGCGGGTGGGCGCGGAGGCGAGTCACGCTCCCGGCTGTCGTCGCTGGCCTGGAGCGAGCGCCGCCGCCCGGTCCATGGGAATCCGTCATCTCCGATATGCGGGTGCCGCCCCGGGTCACGGGGCACAAGCGTAGCCATGTTCGCGGGCCCGGGCGGCGTGATGCCGCTCAAGCCGTTACCGGCGGGCCATCAGCAGGCTCATCGCCTCTGCCCTGGTCGCATCCGAGCTCCGGAAGCAGCCGCGGACCGCCGACGTGATGGTCTTCGCGCCGGGCTTGCGCACGCCGCGCATGGACATGCACAAATGCTCGGCCTCCACCACTACGATAACGCCCCGGGGTTCCAGGACGTTCATCAGCGAATCGGCGATCTGGCTGGTCATCCGCTCCTGCACCTGGGGGCGCCTGGCGTAGACGTCCACCAGCCTGGCCAGCTTCGACAGCCCCGTGATCTGCCCCTTCTCGTTGGGGATGTACCCCACGTGGGCGTGCCCGTAAAACGGCGTCAGATGGTGCTCGCAGGTCGAGAAGACCTCGATGTCGCGGACCAGCACCATCTCGTCGTGATCGGCGTCGAACACGGTGCTGAGCACCGCCGCGGGATCCTGCCCCAGCCCGGAGAACTGCTCGGCGAGCGACCGGGCCACCCGCCCGGGCGTGTCCCTCAGGCCGTCCCTGCCCGGGTCCTCGCCGACGGCGACCAGGATCTCCCGTACCGCCCGCTCGATCCTGGCGAGATCGACCTGGTGGCCGCTCAACGGGGAGCGCCGCCACGGCCGTCGTCGCCGCGCATGCCCATGCCGAACGGGTCGTCCATCGGCCCGGGCCGCGCGCCGCCGAACCCGCCGGGGCGCGGGCCGGGCGCCTGGCCGTTGCCCCCGAGGGGCAGCTCCGCGCCGTCCGGCGCCTGGGCCGGGCCCGCCGCGCCCGGCGCCCCGGCCGCGGTGAGCGCCAGCTCCTTCGGGGTGAGCACGGGCGGCCGGTCCGACGGCATCCGCTTGCCGTACCCGGTGTAGGAGCCCCGCGCCGGGCGCTTGGCGACCGGGGCGAAGATCTGCAGCACCTGGTCGCGGGTCAGCGTCTCGTGCTCCATGAGCTGGAGCACGAGCGCGTCGAGCACGTCGCGGTACTCGACCAGGACCGACCACGCCTCGTCGTGGGCCGCCTCGATCAGCCGGCGGACCTCCTCGTCGATCGCCGAGGCGATCTCCTCGGAGTAGTCCCTGGCATGCGACATCTCGCGGCCGAGGAAGGGCTCGGAGTCGCCCGTGCCGAACTTGCGCGCGCCCAGCCGCTCGCTCATGCCGTACTCGGTCACCATGCCCCGCGCGATCGCGGTCGCCTTCTCGATGTCGTTGGCCGCGCCCGTGGTCGGCTCGTGGAAGACCAGCTCCTCTGCCGCCCGCCCGCCGAGCAGCATCGCCAGCTGGTCCATCATCTCGGCGCGGCTGACCAGGAACTTGTCCTCCGACGGCGCGGCCGCGGTGTAGCCGAGCGCCCGGCCGCGGGGGATGATCGTGATCTTGTGCACCGGGTCGGCGTTGGGCATCGCGTGCCCGACCAGGGCGTGCCCCCCCTCGTGGTAGGCGATGATCTTCCGCTCCCTCTCCGACAGCAGCACGCTCTTGCGCTTCGGCCCGGCGGTGACGCGCTCGATCGCCTCCTCCAGCGAGGCCATCGCGATCAGGGTCTGGTTCGCCCGGGCGGTGAGCAGCGCGCCCTCGTTGATCACGTTGGCCAGGTCCGCGCCGGTGAAGCCGGGGGTGCGGCGGGCGATCACGTCGAGGTCCACGTCCGGCGCGAACGGCTTGCCGCGGGCGTGCACCCGCAGGATCCCCTTCCGGCCGGCCAGGTCGGGCTGGGCGACCACGATCTGCCGGTCGAACCGGCCCGGGCGCAGCAGCGCCGGGTCCAGGATGTCCGGCCGGTTCGTGGCGGCGATCACGATCACGCCGCCCTTGGTGTCGAAGCCATCGAGCTCGACGAGCAGCTGGTTCAGCGTCTGCTCGCGCTCGTCGTGGCCGCCGCCGAAGCCCGCGCCGCGGTGCCTGCCCACCGCGTCGATCTCGTCCACGAACACGATCGCCGGGGCGTTGGCCTTGGCCTGCTCGAACAGGTCGCGCACCCGCGAGGCGCCCACGCCGACGAACATCTCCACGAAGTCCGAGCCCGAGATCGAGTAGAACGGCACTCCCGCCTCGCCGGCCACCGCGCGGGCGAGCAGGGTCTTGCCCGTGCCCGGCGGGCCGTACAGCAGCACGCCCTTGGGGATCTTGGCGCCGATCGCCTGGAACTTCGCCGGCGCCTGGAGGAACTCCTTGATCTCCTCCAGCTCCTCGATCGCCTCGTCCGCCCCCGCCACGTCGGCGAAGGTGGTCTTCGGCGTGTCCTTGGTGATGAGCTTGGCGCGGGACTTGCCGAAGTTCATCACCCGCGAGCCGCCGCCTTGCATCTGGTTCATGAACACGAAGAAGAGCAGGAAGATCACGATGAACGGCAGCCAGCCCAGGAACACGCTGAGGATCGAGTTGCCCTGCGGGTTGTTCGCCTTGTAGGCGTCGACCGGCAGCTTGCCGGCGTTCACCTGAGCCTGAAGCGTCTGGGCGAGCAGCGTGCCCTGATTGCCCACCCAGGTCGCCTGGAGGGCGGCGCCCTGCTTGGTGATGATCTGGATGACCTGAGTGTTGTCGTTCAGCACGGCCGACCTGATGTCGCCGGAATCGACCAGCTTCACGACCTTCGAGGTGGGCGCCTGAGCGTACTGCGTGCCCGAGCCGACCACCTTGAGCACGACGATGAGCAGCACGAAGACGAGCAGGATGGCGAGCATCCAGCCCCGGAAGATGCGCTTCAGATCCATCGACTCACGACCCCGCCGAGCCGGGCCGGTACCTCCTGCCGAGCCTCGTGTCCCGCCGCCCTTCCGGCGGGAGCGCAGTGCGTTCCGAGCATTCCATGCGCGGTATTCCCGGTCCTCCCGCGCGCGACGCGGGCGGTACCTGACGGTACACCGGGCGGGCATGCTCCGGCACGCAGGCGGCACCTAGGAAGCCGCTGTACCCTCTGATCCGCCTTACCCACGTCAACGCCGGCGCGCTCGAGATGTGTTCCCGCGCCGCCCCGCGGCGCCCGGCGGCGCGGCAGGGCCCCGGGCTGGCGACCGTTCCGCGGCGCGCGCCCGGCCGGCCACCGGGCGGCCGCTCACCTCGCCCCGTACGCGTGCGGGGCGAGCGTGCCGATGAACGGCAGGTTCCGGTAGCGCTCGGCGTAGTCCAGGCCGTACCCGATCACGAACTCGTCGTCGATCTCGAAGCCGGTGTAGCCGACCTCGACGGGCATCTGCGCCGCCGCCTTCTTGCGCAGCAGGACGCAGACCCCGACCGACGCCGGGCCGCGTGCCCTGAGGTTCTGCACCAGGTAAGAGAGCGTGAGGCCGGAATCCACGATGTCCTCGACCACGAGCACGTGCCGGCCGCTGATGTCGGTGTCCAGGTCCTTGAGGATCCGGACCACGCCCGAGGACGTGGTGCCCGAGCCGTAGGAGGAGATCGCCATCCAGTCCATGCTCACCGGCAGGTGCATCGCGCGCGCCAGGTCGGCCATCACCATGACCGCGCCCTTGAGCACCCCGACCAGGAGCAGGTCGCGCCCGGCGTAGTCGGCATCGATCCGCGCCGCGAGCTCGGCGATCCGCGCCTGGAGCTGCTCGGGCGTGATCAGCACCTTGAGCAGGTCGGCACCCATGTCCTGCGCGTCCACCGGCGGCCTCCGTTCACGTTCGGGGGGTGAACCGCAGCCTGCCACACCGTCGCAGGCAGCGCAGTCCCCCGGGAAGGTCGGCTCCGCGCTGGCCGTGCCATCCGGTGACCAGCGCGTCGACCGCGGCCACGTGGACGGCGCCGAGGGACCCCGGCGGCGCGCCCGCCGCGATCGCGGCCCGGCGCAGCACCCTGGTGCGGATCGCGGGCGGCAGGCCGGCCAGCCCGGCGGCGTCGATCCAGACCTGCCCGTCCAGGCAGGCGCGGCCCTCGCGGACCAGCCGCCCGGCCTCGCGGGCGGCAAGCTCGTCGAGCGCGTCGGCGTCGGCCCTGAGCTGGTCGGCCGTGCGGGCTAGCGCCTCGGTGACCCCGGGGCCGATCGCCTGCTCCATCAGCGGCAGGACCTGGCGCCGGACCCGGACGCGGGTGAAGGCGGGGTCGTCATTCTGCGGGTCGTCCCACGGGACCAGGCCGAGCGCCGCGCACGCCGAGCGGGTCTGGGCGCGCCGCAGGCGCAGCAGCGGGCGCCGGTAGAGCCCGGCCACCGGCGCCATGCCGGCGACCGCCCGCGCCCCCGACCCCCTGGCCAGCCCGAGCAGCACCGACTCGGCCTGGTCGTCCATGGTGTGGCCGAGCAGGACCGCGCCGGCGCCCTGCCCGGCGGCCACCGCGGACAGGACAGCGAACCTGGCCCGCCGGGCCGCGGCCTCGGGTCCGCCGAACGCGCCCCCCGGCGATCCCCTGGCCGGGACGGCAGCCCGCCGGACCTCCACCGGGTCGAGGCCGAGCCCGCGCAGCACCCCGGCCACGCGCGCGGCCTGCGCGGCCGAGCCCGGCTGGAGGCCGTGGTCCACGGTGACCGCGCCCGCCCGCAGCCCGAGCCGCGGCGCGGTGAACGCGAGCGCGGCGGCCAGGGCGAGCGAGTCCGCGCCCCCCGAGCAGGCGGCGAGCACCAGGGGCGGCACGGCGCGCCCGGCGGCCGGGATCCCCGCGAGCATCCCCGTCAGGTCCAGCCGGACCGCGTGCCGGACCGCGGCCACGTCGCGGTGGACGCGCCCGCGGCGGGCCGGCCCGCCGGGGCTCCCCGGCGGGCCCTCGCCGCCCGTCGGCCTGCCCGGGCTGCCCGGCGGTCGCCCGGACCCGCCAGCGTGGTCCCGCATCGGCTCAGCCCGCGGCCGGGGCCAGGCCGTCCATCCGCTCTAGCCAGCGGGCCGGGTCGGCCAGCTCCGCCCGGGTCGGCAGGGTCTGCGGCGAGGTCCAGACCCGGTTGAACGAGTCCATCCCGGCCTGCTCCACGACGGCCCGGACGAACGCCGAGCCCTGCCGGTACTGCCGCATCTTCAGGTCGATGCCGAGGATCCTGCGGAGCACCTGCTCGCCCCGGCCGCCCGACCCGCGCCTGGCCTCAAACCTGGCCCTGATCTGCTCGACCGAGGGCACCACCGCCGCGCCGACCGCGTCCATGACATAGTCACCGTGCCCTTCGACCAGGGTCATCACCGCGGTCAGCCGGTCCAGGATCTCGCGCTGCCGGGGCGACTGCATTGCCTCGATCAGGCTCTCCCCGTTCGCGCCGCGGACCGCGCCGGAGACCGCGTCCGCGGCGGCCCGCAGCCGGTTGAGGATCGATGCCGGGTCCAGGTCGGACGCGAGGAGGAACTCCGTCATCTGCTGCTGCACGTACGGCCGCAGCCAGGGCACCGAGGTGAACTGGGTGCGGTGGGTCTCCTCGTGCAGGCAGACCCACCTCCGGAAGTCGCCCGGGTTCACGCCCAGCTCGCGCTCGACCATGACGATGTTCGGCGCCACCAGGGTCAGCCGTCCAGGCGGCGCGTCGGCGCCCGGCTGGTCCGGGTCGGGCGGCAGGAACAGCTCGTACTGCCCGAGCACCCGGCTGGCCAGGTAGGCGAGGGTGAGGCCGGCCTGCATGCCGGTGACCCGCGAGCCGACGGCAGTGAGCACCGAGCCGGGGCCGGCGGAGGCGCCGGACCGCGCCATCTTCTCGGCGAGGGGATCGAACACGACCTGGAAGCCGGAGACGTTCGCCCGGATCCACCCGGGCCGGTCCACCACGGCCACCATTCCGGCCTGCCCGTCGCCCGGCAGGCCGGTCACCTCCCGCACCGGCCCGGTGACCGCCGCCGCCTGCTCGCGCAGCTCGGCGACCACGGCCCGCGCGTCGGCGAGGCTGACCTGAGGGCCGGGACGCACCCAGCGGATCGCGGTGGCGGCGGCGACGTCCCAGTCGATCATCTTGGCGCTCACCCCTCCACCGTACGCTGCCCGCCGCGCGGAGCCCGCGCCGCGACGCCGGCCGCCGCCAGCCGGGCCGGCCGTCCGCGGGGTCAGCCGCAGCCGCAGCCCGCCAGCGCGGTCGCCAGCTTGGCCAGCGCCGCCTCCGGCCCGGTCCCGAGGCTCCTGGGCAGGTCGTTGCCCATGAACGCGAACGCCAGCAGCTGCCCGTCGCGCGCGTAGGCGATCCCGGCCATCGTGGCCACGGCGGTCAGGTTCCCGGTCTTGGCGCGGACCGTGCCGAGCGCGGCCGGGCCGAACGGCCCGAAGAAGCTGCCGGGGCCGAGCGTGCCGGAGAAGCCGGCCACCGGCAGGCCGGTGATCGCCGGGCGCAGCCGGGCCGGGCCCGACCATGCGGCCAGCCGGACCAGCCGGACCAGCGCGCGGGGGGAGATCCGGTCGAGGGGCGACAGCCCGCTGCCGTCGCGCAGGCTGATGCCGGTCACGCCGAGCCGCCGGTCGGCCGCCATGACCGCGGCGGCCGCGCCGGCGAACGTCGCCGGGCGGCCCGTCGCGAGCGCCACCTGCCGGGCGAGCATCTCGGCGATCACGTTGTTGCTCTCGGTCAGCATCTGCTGGATGATCTCGGCCAGCGGCGGCGACCGCACGGCCGCGATCCGGGCGGCCCGCGGCGGCGGCGCGCCCGCGCGGGGGGCGCCGCGCACCCCGATGCCGTCGGCGCGCAGGAGGCGGGCGAACGCCCGCGCCGCGTCCAGGCCCGGCGTGGTCGACCGAGGGCGGAAGTTGGCCGGGTCGTCGCGGTCCTCGGGGGCGCCGGACGGGGTGAGCCGGCCCTGGTCCAGCTCGAGGCCGACGATCGGGGCCACGTTCCCCGTGGTGATGTAATTGGTGGCCGTCCCGAACGCCGGCCAGCCCGGTGCCAGGACCGGCCCGGTGAACAGCCGGTCGTCGTACTCCAGGCGCACCGCCCGCACGCCGCGCGCCCGCAGCGCCCGGGCGGCTGACTCGGCCAGCGCGCTCAGCGTGGCTGGCTGCGGGTAGTCCCCGGCGGGGTACCGGCCGGCCGCCAGCACCGGATCTCCCCCGCCCACCAGGACGATGACCGGGGCGCCCGCGGCGCGGCCCGGCGCGGCGGCAGGCAGCTGCGCGGCGACCGAGGTGGTGAACCGGGCGGACGGGCCGAGCACGGACAGCGCGGCCACCGCGGTGGCCAGCTTGGTGGTCGAGGCCGGGGTGAAGGCGGCGCCGGCGTTGACCGCGTAGAGGACGCGGCCGGTGACCAGGTCCGCCACCAGCACGCCCACGTGCGGGCCGAGCGCGCCCGAGGTGACCAGGGGCGCCAGCCGCGCCCGCACCCCGGCGGGGGTGGCTGCCGGGCCGGGCCCGCCCGCCGTCCCCGTCACCCCCGGGAAGGCGGCGGGGGCGGTCACCGGGGGGGCGCCGGCCACGTGCGCGACCTCGAGCAGGGCGAGCCTGCCGGGCAGCATCCGGGCGACGGCCGCGCCGGCTCCGATCGCGTACAGGCACAGCAGCGCCAGCGTGACGACCGCCATGCGCGCCCGCCCGTTCACCGTCCGCCTCCTCCTCGCCCGCTCAGGCCCCCGCCACGGCCGAGCGCGGGCGGCATCGACAGGCGGGTGACACGAGGGTATACATCACGGCGGGGTAGACATCCAGCAAGCGCGTGGCGCGCACCTCGCATCCACCAGGCGGAAGGGCCTCACCCGAAGTGTTTGACGTCGTCATCGAGATCCCCAAGGGCCAGCGGAACAAGTACGAGATGGACCATGAGAGCGGGCGGATCCGGCTGGACCGCATGCTCTTCACCGCCACCAGGTACCCGGCCGACTACGGCTACATCGAGGAGACGCTCGCCGAGGACGGTGACCCGCTCGATGCCCTGGTGCTGCTCGACGAGCCCACGTTCCCGGGCTGCCTGATCCGGTGCCGTGCGATCGGGATGTTCCGGATGCGGGACGAGAAGGGCACCGATGACAAGGTGCTGTGCGTGGCCGCGACCGACCCGAGGATGGCCCACCTGACCGACATCTCGGATGTGCCGGAGTTCGACCGGCTGGAGATCCAGCACTTCTTCGAGGTCTACAAGGCGCTGGAGCCCGGCAAGGAGGTGGAGGCCGCGCGGTGGGTCGGCCGGGAGGCGGCCGACGCCGAGATCGAGGCCTGCCGCAGGCGGCTCGCCGGGGCGAGGGGCCGAGGTGGCTGAGGAGGAGCGGGCAGGGCAGCCGCGGATCGCCGAGTTCACCGACGCCGACGCGGCGGCGCTGAGCCGGACGCCGCTGCTCCGCGAGGTCAGCGAGGCGGACATGGCCGTGATCCGGCCGCACACCCACGCGGTCGAGCTGCGCCGCGGCGAGCACCTGTACCAGGAGGGGGACGCCGGCGACCAGCTCTACGTGGTGATCGAGGGGAAGGTGAAGCTCACCCGGACCTCGCCGGACGGCCGCGAGGTGCTGATCCGGGTCCAGGGGCCGGGGGAGATGTTCGGCGAGCTGGCCATGTTCGACCCCGCCTACCGCACCTCGACCGCGACCGCGGTCACCGACTCGCGGCTGGCCGTGATCGCGCACGAGGACCTGCGCGGGATCCTCACCGACCGGCCGGCCGTCGCGCTGCTGCTGCTGCGGGTCCTCGCGCAGCGCCTCCGCGAGATCACCGAGGCCAGCACCAACCTGGTCTTCACCGACGTGCCCGGCCGCGTGGCCAAGGCGCTGCTGGAGCTCGCCGCCAAGTTCGGCGTGCCGCAGGAGCACGGGATCCAGGTGCCCCACGACCTGACCCAGGAGGAGCTGGCGCAGCTGGTCGGCGCCTCGCGGGAGACGGTGAACAAGGCCCTCGCCGACTTCACGGCCAGGGGGTGGATCCAGCTCTCCGCGAAGTCCGTGCTGCTGCTCGACCCCGAGCGGCTGCGCCGCCGCGCGAGATGAGGCGCCCGCGCCCGGCCGGGCCCGCTCACCCCCCGGGCGCGTCCGGGGGAAGCTCGCCCCGCTCGGCCAGGTAGGCCAGCTGCGCGCGGACCGAGAGCTCGGCGAACGGCCAGAGCCCGGGATCCACGTCCGCGTACACCCGCGCGACGACCTGCGCGGCCGTCCGGTCGCCGGCCGCCAGGGCGGCCCTGATCTCGGCGAGCCGCTCCTCCCGGTGGGCGCGGTAGTAGTCGAGCGTCCCCGCCGGATCGGGCAGCAGCGGGCCGTGGCCGGGCAGCAGGACGGCGATCTCGGCCCGGTCGGCGAGCGCCCGGAGCCGGCCAAGCGAGGCGAGGTAGTCGCGCAGGCTCCCGTCGGGGCCGATCACCGTGGTGCCCCGGCCGAGCACGGTGTCGCCGGTCAGGACGGCCCGGTCCTCGCGCAGCAGGAGGCTGACCGAGTCGGCGGAGTGGCCGGGGGTGGCGATCACCTCGAGCTCGGAGCCGCCCTCGGCGATCACGCTCCCCGGCGGGAGCCCGTCGCCGCCCAGCCGGTGCGCGGGGTCCACGGCCATGACCGTGGCGCCGGTGAGCGCGGCCAGCGCCCGGGCGCCGCCCGAGTGGTCGGCGTGCCCGTGGGTCAGCACGATCGCGGCGATCCGGTGCCCGGCCCGCTCGGCCTCGGCGGCCACCCGGCGCAGGTGCCCCTCGTCCTCCGGGCCCGGATCGACCACCACCGCGGCCGGCGACCCGGGGTCCGCGATCAGCCAGGTGTTCGTCCCGTCCAGGGTCATCGGCGACGGGTTGGGGGCGAGCACGCAGCGCGCCCGCTCCGTGCCCGAGCCGTCGATCCCGTGGCCGTCCCGCCCGGCGGCGCCCGCCCGGTCGGCGGTCACAGCGGGTACTCCAGGCCGCCGGGCACCGTGAGCCAGAGGGCGCCGTCCGCCTCGGTGAGCTCGGGCAGCAGCGGCGTCACCGTGCGGGCTGCGGCCAGGACCGATCCGGCGTCGGGGTGCCGCGCCAGCTCGCCCAGGGTCACCGCGGTCGGCAGCCACAGGTCGATCTGGCCCGCCCGGGCCAGATCGAGCGCCGCGGCCGGGGTGATCCACCGGACCGCCGACGCCTCGCCGCCGACATCCCTGGTCCGCTGCCCGGCCGGCAGCGCCGCCGTGAAGAACCGGGTGTCGAACCGGCGCGGCTCGATCACCGGGGTGATCCACCGGGACCAGGCCCGGAGCAGGTCAGAGCGCAGGATCAGCCCGCGCCTGGCGAGGAGCTGGGCGAGCGACATGGTCCGGTCAAGCAGGGCGCGCCGGTCGGCCTCCCACTCCCCGGCCGTGGCGTCGGCCACCACCTCCTGGTGCGACGGCCCGGCGAGCAGCACGCCTGACTCCTCGAACGTCTCGCGGACGGCCGCGCACACCAGGGCCCTGGCCAGCTCGGGCGGGGCGCCGAGCACTCGGCCCCACTGCTCGGGCGGCGGCCCGGCCCAGGCCAGGTCCTCGTCGGCGTCGCGAGAATCGACCGACCCGCCGGGGAACACGCAGGCACCGGGGGCGAACGCCATCGTCGGCTTGCGGCGCAGCATGTAGACCTCGAAGGACCGCCCGCCGTCCGCGGGGCGCAGCAGCATCACCGTCGCCGCGTCCCTGGGCGCGGCCGGCTGGGCCATGCCGCCCAGGACGGAGCGCACGGCCGCGGCCATGCCGTCGGGAAGGCGGACCCGCCTCACGCGGGCCGCCTCACGCGGGCCGCCCCGCGCCGGCTGCCGGCGCCGGGCCAGGCGCGCCGGGCCCGTCGCTGACCTCGGCGATCAGCTCGATCTCCACCGGGGCGTCCAGCGGCAGCGCCGCTGTGCCGACGGCGCTGCGGGCGTGCCGGCCGGCTTCGCCGAACACCTCGATCAGCAGCTCGCTCGCTCCGTTGACGACCTGGGCCTGCCCGGTGAATCCCGGCGCGCTCGCCACGTAGCCGGTGACCTTCACGATCCGGGTGATGGCCGACAGCCCGCCGGCCACCGAGGCGGCCGCCGCCAGCGCGTTGAGGGCGCAGGTCCGCGCCAGCGCGGCGGCCTCGTGCTCCCCGACCTCCGCGCCGACCTTGCCGGCCGCGACCAGCGTGCCCTCGGCGACCGGGATCTGGCCGGCGGTGTAGACCAGCCGGCCCGAGCGGACCGCGGGCAGGTACGCGGCGACGGGCTGGGTGACCGGCGGCAGCGACAGGCCGAGAGCGGCGAGCCGCTGCTCGGGCGACCGGCCGTCGGGCGCGGTCACGGCCGCGGCCGCTTCAGGTAGGCGACGAGCTGCTCCGGGTTCGGGCCGGGCACGACCGTCACCAGCTCCCAGCCGTCCTCGCCCCAGTTGTCCAGGATCTGCTTGGTCGCGTGGACCAGCAGCGGAACCGTCGCGTACTCCCACTTCTGCATGGGCGCTACCCTAGCCGCCCGCCCGGCGGCGCCGGGCCAGTAGCTTCCCGGCCCGCGGCCGCCCGGGTCAGCGGCCCGGCGGCGGCACAGGCGGCGCCTGGAGGTCCTCGTCGGGCACGGCGGGGATCGGCACCTCGGGAATCGGCGCCAGCGGGGGGATCGCGGGCACCTCCTCGCTGCCCAGCTCCGCCTGGTCCGCCGACGGCGGCCGGTGCTCGATGGCCGCCTCCGCGGCCGCCACCTCGGCCTCCCCGGTGTCGGTGACCTCGTGCCCGGCCCCGGTGTCGCCGGCCCCGCCCCAGGCGCGGTCGAAGAACCGCAGCAGCTCGACCGGGAGCGGCATCACCAGCGTGCTGTTCTTCTCCGCGGCCACCTCCACCACCGTCTGCAGCAGCCGCAGCTGCAGTGCCGCGGGCTCGCGGGCCATCACGTTCGCCGCCGCCGCCAGCCGCTTGCTCGCCTGGTACTCGCCGTCGGCCACGATGATCCTGGCCCGGCGCTCCCGCTCGGCCTCGGCCTGCCGCGCAATCGACCGCTTCATGCCCTCCGGCAGGGACACGTCCTTGATCTCGACCCGCTCCACCTTGATCCCCCACGGGCCCTCGGTCGGCTCGTCGATGATCCGGCACAGCTGCCGGTTCACCCGGTCCCGCTCGGAGAGCAGCTCGTCCATCTCGCTCTGGCCGATGATCGAGCGCAGCGACGTCTGGGCCTGCTGGGAGACCGCGAACATGTAGTTCTGCACGTTGATGGTCGCCTTGATCGGGTCGACGACCTTGAAGTAGACCACGGCATCCACCCGGACGCTGATGTTGTCCCTGGTGATCCCCTCCTGCGCGGGGACGGCCATGGCCACGATCTGCTTGTTCACCTTCTGCAGCCGATCCCCGATGGGGCGGATGAAGGTCAGCCCGGGCGGGCGGGTGCGCGGCAGCACCCGGCCGAACCGGAACACGATGCCCTCCTCGTACTGCTGCACCTGCTTGATGCTCCGGGCGAGCAGGATCAGGCCGCCCGCGGCGAGGAACGCCACCACTCCCAGCAGAACATCCATCGCCGCCACCTTCCCAATCGCCAGTCCGGAGGTACGGGCACTGTCCGCTGTCCTAGCGATCAGCCTAGCCAGCCAGGGGGCCGCAGGGCCAATGGCGGCGCGGCGGGCACGGCCATGACCGCGCCCCGGCGCCCCGCGGATAGCCTCGTGACCGTGAGCGTGCGCGACACCGACTGGGAGGGCGTGCGGCTGCACGTGGTCACCGGCAAGGGCGGCACCGGCAAGACCACGGTCGCCGCGGCGCTCGCGCTCGCGCTCGCCTCGAACGGCCGCCCGGTGCTGCTCATGGAGGTCGAGGGCCGGCAGGGCATCGCCCAGCTGTTCGACGTGCCGCCCCTGCCGTACGAGGAGCGGCGGGTGGCGGTGGCGCCGGCGGACGACGGCCGGCCGGGCGGCGATGTCTTCGCGCTCGCCGTCGACCCGCAGTCCGCGCTGATCGAGTACCTGGAGATGTTCTACAACCTGCGGTCGGCGGGACGGGCGCTGACCAGGCTCGGCGTGCTCGACTTCGCGACCACGATCGCCCCGGGCCTGGCCGACGTGCTGCTCACCGGGAAGGCCGCCGAGGCGGTCAGGCGCCGGGCGGACGGCCGCCCGGTTTACGGAGCGGTCGTCATGGACGCCCCGCCGACCGGACGGATCAGCCGGTTCCTGAACGTCTCGGCCGAGATCTCCGGGCTGGCCAGGGCCGGGCCGATCCGCGGCCACGCCGAGACGGTGCGCAGCGTCATCCGCTCGCCGCAGACCGCCGTCCACTTCGTCACGCTGCTTGAGGAGATGCCGGTCCAGGAGACCATCGACGGGATCACGGAGCTGCGCGAGGTGAGCGGCGGCGGGATACAGGCCGGGGGGATCTTCGTGAACATGGTGCGCGCGGGCTGGTCGCCCGGGGCGATGCCGGTCCTGGACGGGCCGGAGCGGGACGCGCAGGCGCTCGCGGTCGCGCTCAAGGCCGCCGGCCTGGGCGAGGATCCCGAGCTCGCCGCCGACCTGGCCGCCGAGCTCCACGACGAGGCGCGGACCCGGCGCGCGCAGCAGGAGCAGCGGCGCCGGCTCGAGGCGGCCGGCCAGCCCTGCTACGAGCTGCCGCTGATCCCCGACGAGATCGACCTCGCGGCGCTCTACAAGCTGGCCGAGGCGATGCGTGAGCAGGGTGCCGCGTGACCCGGGCGGCGGATCAGGTGGGCGCGCCGGCGGAGCCGCGGGCGCCGACCAGGCGCGTCCCCGTCCCGCTCGCCGTGGACCGGCTCATCGATGACCGGCGGCTCAGGATCATCGTCTGCTGCGGCTCGGGCGGGGTCGGCAAGACCACGATCGCGGCCGCCATCGGCCTGCGCGCCGCCGAGCGCGGCAGGCACGTCGTGGTGCTGACCGTCGACCCGGCCAAGCGGCTCGCCCAGTCGATGGGGCTCACCTCGCTCGACAACACCCCGCGGCTGGTGGCAGGCGTCGGCGCGGGCACGAACGGGCAGGCCGGCAGCATGCACGCGATGATGCTCGACATGAAGCGCACCTTCGACGAGATCGTCGAGGCGCACGCGGATCCGGACCGGGCCGCGCAGATCCTCGCCAACCCCTTCTACCAGTCGCTGTCGTCGAGCTTCGCCGGCACGCAGGAGTACATGGCGATGGAGAAGCTCGGCCAGCTCCGGCGCGCGGACGAGTGGGACCTGATCGTGGTGGACACCCCGCCGAGCCGGTCGGCGCTCGACTTCCTCGACGCCCCGCAGCGGCTTGGCAGGTTCCTCGACGGCAGGCTGCTCCGGCTGCTCGCGGCGCCGGCCAGGCTCGGCGGCCGGACCGGCTTCCGGGTGCTCAACGCCGGGTTCGGGATGGTCACCGGCGCGATCACCAAGATCATCGGCAGCCAGCTCCTCCGCGACGTGCAGACGTTCGTGTCGGCGATGGACACGATGTTCGGCGGCTTCCGGGAGCGCGCCGAGTACACCTACCGCCTGCTGCGCGCGCCGGGCACGGCGTTCCTCGTCATCGCGGCGCCGGAGCAGGACGCGCTGCGCGAGGCGTCCTACTTCGTCGAGCGGCTGGAGCGCGACGGCATGCCGCTGGGCGGCCTGATCCTCAACCGGGTGCACCGCTCCCCGGCCGCCCGGCTGTCCGCGGCCCGCAGCCTGGCGGCGGCCGAGTCGCTGCAAGGGCCCGGCGAGGCGGACTCGGCCGACCTGGCGATCGCGGCGCTGCGGCTGCACGCCGAGCGGATGAACCAGGCGGCCGCCGAACGGCGGCTGGCGCGCCGGTTCACCGCGGCCCATCCGCTCGTGCCGGTCGCCCAGGTTCCCGCCCAGCCAGAGGACGTCCACGACCTCGACGGGCTGCGCCAGATTGGCCGCGCGTTCGGCGGCGATCAGCAGGGCGGCAACGAGGGGATTGGCCGGTAACGTCCCGGCCGGCGGAAACGCCCCGGCGACCGGAACGGACGGCGCGCTTCAGCTGGCGACGAGCTCCCTGGCCGTCCGCTCGTACTTGTCGCGCGCGCGCTCCAGCAGCTCGCGCCACGACGTCACGTCGGGCCTGCGGCGCAGCAGCGCCCGGCGCTCGCGCTCGGTCATGCCGCCCCAGACGCCGAACTCGATGCGGTTGTCCAGGGCGTCGGCGAGGCACTCGGTGCGGACTGGGCAGCCCCGGCAGATCAGCTTGGCCCGGTTCTGCGCCGCGCCCTGGACGAAGAGCTCGTCAGGGTCGGTCCCCTTGCACGCGGCCCTCGAGGTCCAGTCCGTGATCCACATGTGCCCAACTCCTCCTGATCGTCACGCCCGATGGCGGGTCGTCACGCCCGGCGGCGCCTCGCTGCGGCGGTCAGGGCGCGGCCCGCGGCAGCAGCCCGTGTGATCGTCGCGAGAGAGTAACTTACGCAAGCCCCGGCCTGCCGCGCTAGTCCCCGGCCGGCCCATTTCCCAGATAGCCCCGATGGGCTATGCTGATAACGGTAAGTAATCGTCAAGTGACTATCTGTCATCGCAGGGTCCGCATAGGCGGCGGCGCGTCGCCGATTTCCCCGATTCGCGATCCTTCCCAGACTGGCCTGCGCGGCAGCGTAGCCTGTTGGCGTGTCAGCACAGGCTCGCCGCGCCGGCGTCAGGGTCATCGGCTCGCTCGCGGCCATGGCGGCCGGGCTCGGGCTGCTCGCCGCCGTGGCGGCGCTGCCCGTGGTGGGCGCGGCCGGGGTGGCGCTCGGCGACGCGGCCCGGACGTTCAACCAGCTGCCGGTCGCCCAGCTGGGCCAGGTGCCCTCGAAGTCAGAGCTGCTCGACGCCTCCGGTCACGTCCTGGCCAGCTACTACCCGAGGGACATCTTCCGGAACCCGGTGACGTGGTCGCAGATCGCGCCGGTGATGCGGAACGCCATCGTCGCCATCGAGGACGCCAGGTTCTGGCAGCACGGCGCGTTCGACCCCCGCGGGATGCTCCGCGCGCTGTCGAGCACGCTGTCGGGCAGCCAGGTGCAGGGCGGCTCCGACCTCGCCCAGCAGTACGTCAAGAACGCGTGCATCCTCACCGCGCCCACGCCCGCCGCCCAGCAGGCGTGCGCCATTGACTCGCTGTCGCCGACCGGCTTCGCGCGCAAGATCCGGGAGCTGCGGATCGCTGCCGACGTGGAGCGGGAGATGACCAGGCCGCAGCTGCTGACCGCGTACCTGAACACGGCGTACTTCGACCACCAGGCCTGGGGCATCGACGTGGCGTCGGAGTTCTACTTCTCGGTCAAGCCGAGCCAGCTCACGCTGACCCAGGCCGCGCTGCTGGCCGGCCTGGTGGAGAACCCGACCGGGTACGACCCCGTTGCCTACCCGAAGACGGCGCTGGCGCGCCGCGCCGAGGTGCTGGCCGCCATGGCCAACCACGGGTACATCACCCAGGCCCAGGCCGCCCGCGCCGACCGGCAGCCGCTCGGCCTGCACCTGTCGTCGGTCCCGCTGCAGACCGGCTGCACCAGCCCGGCCGTGGCCTACGCGGCGTTCTTCTGCGACTACGTGCTCGCGGTCATGAGGCATGACCCGGCCTACCGGCAGGCCTACGCGCAGCTGCAGACCGTCGGCGGCCTGAAGATCTACACCACGCTCGACCCCAAGGACCAGCGGGCGGCCGACGCCGCCGTCAACTTCGTGGTGCCGGACAACTCGAGCTATTACAACCCGGGCCACAACGTCGCCGCCGAGGTGATGATCCAGCCGGGGACCGGCTACGTGCGGGCGATCGCCATCGACCGGCCCTACGGCTTCGGCCCGGGCCAGGACAGCATCGACTACGCGGTGAACAGCCAGTACGACGGCGGCGTCGGCGTGCAGACCGGCTCGTCCTCGAAGATCTTCACGCTGATCACGGCGCTGAAGCAGGGGATTCCCTTCGGCTTCAGCATCAACGCCCGGAACGGGATGCTCGCCGGGGCGTCCCGCAACTGCCAGGGCCAGTACGTGCCGCCGTACCCCGTCCTCGACGCCGCGGGCAGCGCCGAGAACGGAAACATCCCCCTCTACTACGGGACCACGCAGTCGATCAACGCGTTCTATGTCCAGCTAGAGGCGAAGGTCGGCCTGTGCAACGTGGTCAAGACGGCGATCAGCATGGGCATGACCAGGGCCAACGGCGGCTCCCTGCTGAAGGGCGTCGGCAACCCGCGCTCGCCCACATACCAGTACCCGGCCGATGACCTGCCCTCGTTCACCCTCGGCTCGGTGTACGTGTCGCCGATGTCGATGGCGGCCGCGTACGCGAGCGTGGCCGCGCGCGGGATCTACTGCCACCCGATCGCGATCATCAAGATCATCGATGCGATGGGCCGGAGCCTCCCGGTGGAGTCGGCCGACTGCCACCGGGTGTTCTCCGCCGGCGTCGCCGACGCGGCGAACTACGTGCTGCAGGGAGTGCTGCAGAGCGGCACGGCGGCCGGGCGCGGGATCGGCCGGCCCGCGGCCGCCAAGACCGGCACCGCGAACGGCGGGTTCTACGCGGCGTTCGCCGGCTACACGCCCACGCTCGCTGGCTACGTCTCGGTCTTCAACCCCAACGACCCGACCGGCGCGGGGGCGATGGTCGGCTACCGTGCCGACTACCGTGAGTACCCGGGCGGCGGCCTGTCCGCTCCGGGCCAGATGTACGGGGACAACGCGCCCGGCGCGGTCTGGGAGTATAGCTTCACCCACGCCGACCTCGGGCCCCCGGTGAGCTTCCACCCGCCGCCCGCGTACTACTTCTCGCTCGGCCCGGGCTCGGCGCCGCCTGCCCCGAAGAAGGGGCATCCGGGCCGTGGCGGAGGCGGCGGAGGCCACGGCGGCGGTCACTGAGCCGAAGGGGGCGCGCCGCGGCGGCCCGTGCCGGATCACCGGCACCCCGCCGGCGCCTCCCCGGTGCCCCGCCGGGCGCCCCGGGCCGGATGGCCGGGACGGATCACCCGCCGCTGAGCTGGCGGCGCACCTCGGCCGCGACGCGGCCACCGTCGGCGCGCCCCGCGATCCTCGGCGCCAGGAGCTTCATGACCTGCCCCATCGCCCCCGGCCCCGAGGCGCCGGACTGCGCGATCGCCTCGGCGACCAGGGCCGTCAGCTCGGCGTCGGGCAGCTGGGCAGGCAGGTACGCGGCGAGTACATCGCCCTCCGCGAGCTCGGCGTCCGCCTGTTCCGGCCGGCCCGCCGCCCGGAACGCCTCGGCTGCCTCCCGGCGCCGCTTGACCTCGCGGGCGAGCAGCCGCTCAACCTCGGCGTCGCCGAGTTCCCTGGCCGCCTCGCCGGACACCTCCTCCTTGGCGATCTCAGTCAGCACCATGCGCAGCGTCCTGGTCCTGACCTGGTCCCGGCTCTTCATTGACGCGGTCAAGTCCGCTCGGATCCGCTCCTTCAGCTCGGGCATGCGCCCATCTTGCCGCACGCTGCGCCGCAGCGGCGGTCGCCTGGCCTGCGGCCCCGCCGGCGCGGCACCGCACCCTCGCCGGGGACCGGTGAGGGTGCGGCGGTGAGGCGGCACCCGCCGGCGCGGCGCCGCACCGCCCGCGGCGGCGCGCCGCGCCCACGGGCGGCCCGGCCACCACGGGGACCGTGGCACGATGAGGTGATGCGTTCCTCCTCGGTGCTCCGGACCGCGGCCATCGCCGGCGCGGCCCTGTTCGGCTACGCGGCGGTGATCGAGCGCAACTGGTTTGCCCTGCGCCGGTGCGAGGTCCCGGTGCTGCCGCCCGGCGCCCGGCCGCTGCGGGTGCTGCACATCTCTGACACGCACCTGACGCCCGGCCGGCACCGGCTGCTGTCGTTCCTGCGCACGCTCGACTCGCTCGACCCCGACCTGGTCGTCAACACCGGCGACAGCATTGCTCACGAGCATGCCGTGCGGCCGTTTCTCGACGCGCTCGGCCCGCTGCTGGACCGGCCGGGGATCTTCGTGTTCGGCTCCAACGACCTGTACTCGCCCGAGCTGAAGAACCCTGCCAGGTACATCTGGCGGACCAGCGCCGACGAGCACCGCCGGCATGTGCCCGACCTGCCCTGGGCCGAGCTGGGCGACAGCCTGGAGGCGGCCGGGTGGATGAACGCCAGCAACCGGCGCGGCCGGATCAAGGTGGGCGACGCCGACGTCGAGGTCGCCGGCGTGCACGATTCGCACATCAGCCGGGACCGTTACGACCGGATCGCGGGCCCGGCCGATCCCGCCGCCGACCTGCGCCTGGCCGTCATGCACTCGCCCGAGCCCGCCGTCATGGACCGGTTCGTCTCCGACGGCTTCGACCTGCTGCTCGCAGGCCACACCCACGGCGGCCAGGTCTGCCTTCCCGGTTGGGGCACGCTGGTGACCAACTGCGGCCTCGAGCCGGCCCGGGCCCGCGGGCTCAGCCAGCATCCGTCGGGGGCCGGACCGGGGCGGCGGGCGTTCCTGCACGTCTCGGCTGGCCTCGGTACGTCACCGCGCGCCCCGATTCGCTTCGCTTGCCGCCCGGAGGCCACCCTGCTCACGCTGGTGCCGCGGATCGGCTAGACTCCCTACGCGGTTCTCCGGGGTGTAGCGCAGCTTGGCAGCGCGCTTCGTTCGGGACGAAGAGGCCGCCGGTTCAAATCCGGCCACCCCGACCAGGTCAGAGGCCGGTCCCGATCAGGGAACCGGCCTCTTGTGTGTCTAACTGCGTGACTACGTTTCCTGATCGGGCTTGAAGATGCGGTTCATCGCGACCGCCCCGGCCTGCAAGGCGGGCCGTATCTGCTTGCGGTAGACCAGCTCCGTGACGGCGGTGCTGCTGTGCCTGACCAGCAGTGAGATTTCCTCCAGCGGGATGCCGTTGTCCGAGAGCAGGGACACGAAGCTGTGCCGCAGCTCGCGGGGCGTCCACCGCGCGCCCGGCCGGCGGCCAGGTGGCCACGAGCAGCGAGTCATCTGAGGTCGCGTGGGCGCCCGCCGCCGAGGCTGAGCACCTGCGATCCCGGACCTGTCCTCCGGCAAGGCCGGCTATGCAGGCATGAACATCCAGCTTGCCGCCACCCTGAACGGCCAGGTGGCCGCGGCCGGCCCGGTACCGGTTCACGGCGCCAGGCACGACGCCTTCGCGTTCGCGGCCTCCGGCCTGAAGGACCTGATCGGCGCGCATGACGCCGCCGCTGATGATCGCGTCCGTGCTGGTGTCCCCGATGGCGGCCGCGGCGTACGGGCAGTCGGCCTCGGACGGATTCATCCATGGGTCGGGCAGATACGAAAAGGTGCGGCAGGCATTCGGCGCCCGAATTCGCCACAGTGTGAGCGCGGAGCACCCCTGCCATCTGCCCTCCGTAGGCGCAGCTTGGTACGGCAGCCGGACTTCGTGATCTCGCGGGGTGACGGTGCCGGACACAGGACGGCCACCGGTTGATCGTCCCTTTGCGGCGCGCACGTCCCTGGGCTGAGCCAGCACCACGTCATGCACCCGGCCGGACGTTCCCGCTGCCGCCGCCAGCGATCAGCCCAGGGTGTCGTCTAGCCAGTCGAAGACGGCCTGGTTGCGGGTCTGCGGCGCCATCGGCGCGTCGTGGTACTCGGCGCCCTCGGCGACCGTGAAGTAGCGGAGCCGCTTCGGGATCGTCGCGGGCAGCAGCGCGAGCACCTGCGCTGCCTGGGGGTGCTGGCCGAAGAAGGCGTCGTCCTGATAGCTGGTCACCAGGGTCGGCGAGGTGACGCGTGGCGCCGTGGCGGTGCAGTTCACCTTCATGATCGTCGTGGCGAGATCGTAGAGATCGCCGAATACCCGGCCGGCCCGGGCCGAACGCAGGTACCCCCGGCCGAACAGCTCCGAGCGCTTGGCCAGGGTGAACCGGTCCTGGGGCGTCAGATGCGGGATGAACTGGGTGCTCCAGATATGGTTGACCTCGGCCTTCGGCGCGCCGCTGGCCATGAGCTTCCGTATCGAATCCGGCCAGACCAGCCACAAGTCGAGAACGCCAGGGTCAGCGACAACGGCGGCGAGCCGGTGCTCATAGGCAGCGGCCTGGACGACCGACTCGCCGCACATGCTCCAGCCGGTGATTGCGATCCGCCGGCTATCCACCCCAGGCTGGGCAATCACCCAGTCCATGACCGCGGTCACCACTCGCTGCCACTGAGGCTGGTATGGGATCTCCCGCTCGAAGAGCATGGAACCCTGGCCCGGGCCCTCGAAGATCAGCGCGTTCCAGCCTCGCTCAAGGGCAGCTGCGCCTCCGTAGACGTAAAGGTCCACGTTCTGGGCGTCGCTGCCTTATTGAGTATCACGGTAGGCCGCCGGAGCGGGCGGCGATCTGGCCGCAGGAGGTAGCCAGGCAGCCAGGTGCCCTGGTACGGGATCCGCACGCGCTCGAAGGGCGGGTCGAACAGCCTCGTCGCCTGCTCCCAGTTCCGCTGCATGGCGGCGTAGACATCGGCTTCCCTGGCGCGGGCGGTGGTACCGAGCACGAAGAACAAGCAGGCGTCGTAATAGGTAGCGGCGCGCAGGTAGGCGCCGCGGGCGCTGATCACGTGCCCGGCCGCCAGCTCCCGGTCCGCCAGCCCGGCGGTCCGCGCCGCCAGCTCCCGGAAGAGGTCGAAGAAGGTCTGGTAGCTGGGGCCCCGGGCGTTGATCTCGTTGACCGTGGTCACGACCTCGCCGACCTCGGAGGCACCATAGCCAGCGCTGCCGAGCGCGAAGAGTGCCTGGAAGTTCAGGTCCTGCTGGCTGAAAAGCTTGAACGGTCCCAGGCCGCCGCCTGACGTCGCGCCTGACGTCGCAGATCCGGATGGTGTCCGGGCGGCTGCTTTGGCCACCCCGCCGCTGGTCGCCGCCAGCGCGGCTCCGCCGCCAAGCGCCCCCACCCGCAGTAGCAGCCGTCTGCTAGGTCCCTCGCCGCCGATCCCGCCGCTGGCGGCCCGCGTCGTCGCTGAGAACACACGCCCCCCAAGCATGGCCCCGAAGCGGACTTGGCGAGATGCTAGTCGCGCACCGCCGATAGTCGGCGGATCAGCGCGGCCAACACGCCGCAGCGGGCTGACAGCGCCGACGGCTGGCTCTGGCCGCGATGGCCGCACAGCGGCGCGACTCGCCCAGGCCGCGTCAAGCGTGATGACGGTGATCAGCACCGAGTGAGGATCAGCATTTTCGAGTCTTACAGGAGCGCAAACATTCAGGTCCCCGGAATGGCCGGCGGGTTCAGGGTAGGGGTGGCCGGGCTGGTCATGGCGGGTCGGGGATGGGTGGCATCCAGGGGTTGCCGGCGAGGGCGTCGTGGATGGCGGTCAAGGCGCTGATGCCGTGCTTGGCGGCTGTGTCGATGTGGCCGCGGATGGCGTGACGGTGGCGGGTGGCGGCCTCGGAGCGGAGCCGGCCGGAGATCTTCTGCTGCGTTCTGGCTGGCCGGAGGTCTCGTCCGGCCTGGTTTGAGGTCGGGGGGATGCGCAGGCCGGTGGTGAATCGGAGCGCGTCGGCGTGCCGGCCGCGCGGGCACTGGAGCAGTTCGCGGAAGGGTTCCTGCTTGCGGCCGGGGTTCTTGCGGGCTTCCTTGAGGCCGAGCAGGACGCCGTGGCGGAAGGCTTTCTCCAGCGGGGCCAGGACATCGGCGGGGATGGCGGCCAGGCCCTGGCCGCGGGCGGTGCTGGAGGCCCGCGCCGCAACCGCACGGCCCGGCGGGGAAATGCGGCACCACGCGGCCGGGATCAGGGCTCCATGCCAGGTGAGCGCCCTTCGGCCCCTTCTGCCCGCCGGGCCTGCGCCCGGGGTCCCGCTCCGGCTCCAGCGCCGGCGCGGTCCGGCCGGGCAGATCACCGGCCGACGGCGCCATCGAGGAATTCCCGCTAGTGCGGCCCAGCTTGCGCCGCAGGGCCCGGACCTCCTCCGCCAGCGCCACCAGGCCCGCCCGCATCTCGCTGATCGCAGCGGCCTGCTCCTCCAGCAGCCGCGCCTGCTCCGCGATCACCGCGTCCCGCGCGGCGCACGACGCGCAACCCGGAGCAGGAAGCGGCAGAACGGCCATAACCAGCCACCATCACCGTCGGCCGACGGTAGTCGGCCCGCCACGCCGGGCCGGCGACGAGAACAACAATCCCAGCGCCGGACGATCCCCGCCGCTCAGACAAGCAGGCACGGGTGGCCGCCGAGACCATTGACCAGATCATGCCCGGCACGCGGTGACCCTCCGCAAGCTCCGCTGCTGCCTCGTCCCCGCCCCGCGGCCGCCCTGCCGGCCGGGCGGCCTGGGCATGCCACGCCTACCGGACCCGGCCCGGCGAGCCCTGCCGGAGGTACCGCCCGGCATGGCGGCGGGGCGCCACGATGATCGTGGCGCTCACCGCCTCCCCGTGCACCGGCGTGGCCAAAAGCACGACCCGGTAGCCGACGGGCGACCCGCGGGCGCTGACCGCGAAGGCCGCCGTGCCACCGTGGCCGAGATGCCTGACCCGCACCACCCGCCAGCCATCCGCCAGCCGCTCCTGCAGCTCGACCAGGTCGCCGGGGCGGGCGAACGCGCAGTCCGCCTGCAAGACCCCGGATCGCCGGCCCCGCCGGTCCGCGAGCCGGAGGGCGATGCCCGGAACCACGGTGACGCGGAGCACCTGGCTCCGCGCCCGGCCTGGCCCGGCCACCTGGAACGAGGCGTTGACGGTCAGGCGCGCGAGCACCAGCATGGCGCGGCCGCCGGCGCCGGTGCGCGCGGTCGCCGCCAGCCGCCACTCCCGCTGGCCGGCCGCCAGCTCGAGCAGCCGCAGCTGCCGTCCGGCGAGCCCGCGCCCGCGCGCGGCCAGCAGCGCGGTGATCACGACATTGCCCCCGGCGGGAATCCGGGCCGGCGCCGTCACCGCGGTGAGCGCCGGCGACCTGGCGGCGGCCGGCGTGCGCGGAGTCCCCGGCCGGACGGAGCCCGCCGGGCTGGCCGGCGACGGCCACGGGCCGCCCGCCCCCGGAGAGCGCGGCGACACCGCCCGGCCACTTCCGGGACGCGCGTCCGGTACTCCGGCGAACCCGAGCACGCGGTACGCGATGTGCTGCAGCGGCGCGGGGAGCACGGCCGCGAAGCCGGCCGCCGCGAAGGCTGCCGCGAGGCCCGATGCGATCGCCAGGGCCACCCACCGGAGCCGGATCGGGCCCGGGCCCGGCCAGGCCCGGCGCCGCGGGCGGCGGGGCCCGGGCGGCGGCGCCACGGGAACTGGCCGGGCCCCGTGCCGGGCGCGGCGCGGGGCGGGCGGCGGCGCGGCGGGGCCGAGCCGGAGTCCCCGCGCGCTCCGCGCGGGGGGCACGGCGGGCAGCGTGACGGGGACATCCCCGGAGTGCCCCTGCCTCGCCTGCCGGAACATCTCCAGCGCAGCCCGCTCGCCCGCCAGCTCGCGGGGGCCGGCCGGGCCAGTCAGCAGCGCGAGCAGCCGGCGCAGGCCGGGGCTGCCCGGCACCTCACCGGGCGGGATGTCGCTCACCTGTCCACCTCCCGCGCCGCGGGGACGCCCGCGGGCGACCACCACCCCGCTGCGGAGGCCAGCGCTTGCACGGCCGGGTCGCCCGCGAGCGCGCGCAGGCCACGGTGGAGCGAGACCCGGACCGCGCCAGGCGACTTGCCGAGGACGCTGGCGACGGCGGGGGTGTCCAGGCCGGCGAGCACGCGCAGCGCCACCACCTCGGCCTGGTCGGCGGACAGCCGCCCGACGAGCGCGATGGCGCGCTCAACCTCAAGCGCGTGGAGCACCTGCTCCTCCACGCCATCAGCATCGGCCAGCTCGTCCAGCCCGCCGGCGACCGGGACCGCCTGGCGGCGCCGCCGGGCCCGGGCAGCGTCGATCGCCCGGTGCCTGGCCACGGTGAACAGCCAGCGCCGGAAGTCCTGCTCGCCGCCGCGGAACGCGGGCAGGTCCCGGACGACCTGCAGCCAGGTCTCGCTCGCCAGGTCATCGGCGTCGTCACAGCCGAGAACGCGCAGGTAACGCAGCAACCGTGGCTGGAGCGCGCGCCAGAGCTGCAAGAACCCGGCCTCATCGCCCGACCGGGCGCGGGCCAGGGCGCCGGCGAGCTCGGGCTGATCATTCGACATCGCGCTCACAGGGTCGCATGCCGACGGGCGGGCCGCCCGCCATCCCGGGCGGGAACGGCGGGATCGCCCTGCCGGGGGGACGGCAGGGCGATCCCGCCCGCCGGCTCGCGTTCTGCCCGTGAGCTACTTCCGCCGCACCGGCCGCAGCGTGACCACCACGCTCCGGCTCGGCCGGTACGCCGCATCGCCCTTGAACAGCAGCTCGTACTGGGTCCGGACCTTGGGCGCCACCGGGAAGGACACCTGGCCGTGCGCCCCGGTGACCTGCGACGCCACCACGGCGAACCGCCTGCCCCCGGTCCGGCTCTCCAGGTAGACGGTCTCGCCGGGGAGCGGCCTGCGGTGCGAGCGGAGCACGCCAGTGATCAGGTCGGCGTGGTGATGATGGAACGCAATGTAGCGGTTCCTGATCGTCAGCATCGTCGGCATCCGCCGGTGGTGGACGGCGGCGGCGCTCGCCGGGGCGGCGGCCATCACGCCGGTGCCCCCGATGGCGGCGATGGCCGCCGCCGCGCCCACCCGGGTCAGCAGGGACGCTCGGATCGTGCGCATGAGTCTCCTTGGGATGCTCGGGCCTCAGCCGGGCTGAGGCGGCCGTCGGTCACCGGTACAGCGACCGCGCCCGGCCCGCCGTTACAGCCCGCCGGGAAACGCGGCCTGGCGGCCGCCGCCGGCCGGCGGGGACGGGCGGACGGGCACGCGGCGGCGCACCGGGTCGGCGAGCGCCTCCGCCAGCTCGCCGAGGGCGCGGACGGTGTGCGCGCTGACCACCGCGTCGCAGTGCGGCCAGGCCGCCGCCATCCCCCCGGCGAGCGGCCGGTACGCGGCGCTCTTGGTGCGGGGGTTCACCCAGACGATGCGGAACGCCACGAGCGACAGCCGCTCCATCTCGCGGCGGACCAGGCCCGGGTCCCCGGTCTCCCAGCCGTCGGAGATAATCACCACGACGGCGCCGCGGGCCATGCCCCGCCGGCCGTGCGAGTCGTTGAACTCCCGCAGCGCCGCGCCGATCCTGGTGCCCCCGAGCCAGTCGGGGGCGGCCTGCCCGGCCAGCCGCAGGGCCAGCGCCGGCGAGGACCGGGCCAGGACCGGGGTGAGCCTGGTGAGCCTGGTCGCGAACGTGAACACCTCGGCGCCCGCGCCGCCGGCGGCGCTGTAGAGAAGCTGGATCATCGCCCGCGCGTAGGGCTCCATGGAGCCCGAGATGTCGCAGAGCACCACCAGCCGGCGCGGCTTGCGCCGCCTGACCCGCCCGACCAGGCGGAACGGGTCGCCCCCCGTCCGCCTGGCCCGGCGCAGCGTCGCCCGCAGGTCGGTCCGCCGCCCGCCGAGGCGGCGCCGCTGGCGGCGAGAGGCCCGGTCGGGGACGGCGAGCGTGAGCTCGCGCATGAGCGCAGCCACCTCCGCGAGCTCGGCGTCGGATAGGTCGGCGAAGTCCTTGGCCGCCAGCCGCTCGGCGCTCGTGCCCAGGTACCGGTCGGCGGCCCGCGGCAGGTCCTCGGCCCCGGCGTCCTGCCCGGCGGCCGGGGGGGCCGCCGGGGCCAGGCTCGCCGCGCGGGCCGCCATCGCCGCCCGCTCGAGCAGGTCCTCCGGTGAACGAGCCGCCGGGGCGCCCGGGGCGTCCTGGCCGACCCGGTGACCGGGCGGGACCCCGGCGCCGCCCGGACCGTCCAGTCCCCCGAACACCCGGTCGAACACCTCGCGCAGCACCCGCGCCTGCTCCTGGCCCGACACGAGCGTCGCCAGCGCGCAGTGGTAGAGCCCGCGCACCGTCGCCGGGCGCGCGACGGCGACCGCGGCGGCGAAGCGCTCGCACCGCCCCGGCCCGACCGGCAGCCCGGCCTGCCGGAGCGCCGCCCCGAAGCGGGCGCTGACCTCGGCGAGGTCAGCTCCCGCGGGCCCTCCCGGGCGACCGCTCATCCGGCCCGGTCGGCGATCGCCGCGAAACCCGCCCGGCGGACCTCGGCGAGGTCCTCGGCATACTTGAGCACGGCGCCTGCGGTCCGCTCCGCCGCGGGCCCGTCGAGCTCGGCCGCGCCCAGCAGGTGCAGCGCCGCGGCCCAGCTGATCGCCTCCGCGACGCCGGGCGGCTTGGCCAGGTCGAGCTCCCGCAGCCTGGCGACCCCTGCCGCGACCTGCTCGGCGAGCGGCTCGGCGGCGCCGGGCACCCGCCGCCTGATGATCGCCGCGACCCGCGGCACATCCGGGTACTCGATCCAGTGGTACAGGCACCGGCGCTTGAGCGCGTCGTGCAGGTCGCGGGTGCGGTTGGAGGTGAGGACGACGATCGGCGGCACGGCAGCCCGCCGGGTTCCCAGCTCGGGGATGGTCACGGCCGCCTCGGCGAGGAGCTCGAACAGGAACGCCTCGAACTCGTCGTCCCCGCGGTCGACCTCGTCCACGAGCAGCACCGCCGGGCGGGGCCCCGGGTGGTCGAGCGCGGCCAGCAGCGGGCGCTCCAGCAGGTACTCCTCGCTGAACAGGTCAGCCTCGCGCAGGACCTCGCCCCGGGCCTCGGCGAGCCGGATCGCCAGGAGCTGGCGCGGGTAGTTCCACTCGTAGAGCGCCTCCGCCGAGGTCAGGCCCTCGTAGCACTGAAGCCGGATCAGCGGGGTGTCGAGCACGGCGGCCAGGGCCTTGGCGGCCCCGGTCTTGCCGACGCCGGGCTCGCCCTCCAGCAGGATGGGCTGGCGCAGGCGCGCAGCCAGGAACAGCGCGGTCCCCAGCGGCTCGTCCGCCAGGTAGCTCGCCGCGTCGAGCCCGGCCAGCAGGGCGGCGACGTCCGGCAGCCGCTCGGCGAGGTCACCCATCGGGGCGGCGGTCCAGGACGCGGGGGAACGAGATCACCCGTCCATCATGCGGCACTCCGGGCACCGCCGCGGCACCGGGCCGCGCGCCGGCGCGGGCTCACCCGCCGATCGGGCCCGGCCGGATCGGACAGCCCTTGATCGCCCGCCACACCGCGGCGGGCGTCAGCGGCATGTCCGCGTGGCGCACGCCGAGCGGGGCGAGCGCGTCCATGACCGAGTTCACGACCGCCGCCGGGGCGCCGACCGTGGCCGACTCCCCGATCCCCTTCGCGCCGAGCGGATGATGCGGCGAGGGCGTGACGGTCATGCCCAGCTCCGGTGACGGGCACTCGACGGAGGTGGGCAGCAGGTAGTCCATGAACGAGCCGCTCAGGCAGTTGCCGTCGGCGTCGAACGCGATCGCCTGCATGAGCGCGATCCCGATCCCGTCGGCCAGCCCCCGGTGGATCTGGCCCTCCACGATCGCCGGGTTGATCCGCACCCCGCAGTCGTCGACGGCGACGAACCGGCGGACCCGCACCTCGCCCGTCCCCGGGTCCACGTCGGTCACGCAGATGTAGGCGCCGAACGGGAAGGTCAGGTCCGGCGGGTCGTAGACGGCGGAGGCGTCGAGGTGCCCCTCCACGCCGTCCGGGAGCTCCAGGCCCGAGTGGGCGGCCATCGCGATCTCCGCGATCCGGCGCGCCTGCTCGGGGTCGCCGCGCACCCGCCAGGCGCCGTCGGCCCACTCCAGGTCCTCGGGGTCGACCTCCAGCATCGCCGCGGCGACCAGCCTGGCCCGCTCCCTGACCCGGCGGGCGGCGACCGCGGCGGCGGCTCCTGAGACGGCGGTTGACCGCGAGCCGTAGGTGCCCAGCCCGAACGGGGTCCGGTCGGTGTCACCGTGGACGACATCGACGTCATCCGGTGACAGCCCCAGCTCGGCCGCGACGATCTGCGCGAACGTGGTCTCGTGGCCCTGCCCCTGGGTCTGGCACGAGACGCTGAGCGTGGCCGTGCCGGTCGGGTGGACCCGCAGGTCGGCCCCGTCGGCTATGCCCAGGCCGAGGATGTCCATGTGCTTGCGCGGCCCGGCGCCGACCGCCTCGGTGAAGCAGCTGACCCCGATCCCCATCAGCTCGCCGCGCTCGCGCCGCCGTGCCTGCTCGGCGCGGAGCTCGGCGTACCCGGCGATCTGCATGGCCTTCCGCAGGGCGCGCGGGTAGTCGCCGGAGTCGTAGCGCAGGCCGGTCGCGCTGCGGTAGGGGAACTGCTCCGGGCGGAGCAGGTTGCGCATCCGCAGCTCGGCCGGGTCCGCGCCCAGCTCCCGCGCGAGCAGGTCGACCAGCCGCTCGATCAGGTAGACCGCCTCGGTGACGCGGAACGAGCACGAGTAGGCGACCCCTCCGGGCGCCTTGTTCGTGTAGACGCCGGTGACCTGGCAGTACGCGGCTCGCAGGTCATAGGATCCGGTGAGCACGTGGAAGAACCCGGCGGGGTACTTCGACGGCTGCGCGGCGCCGTTGAAGGCGCCGTGGTCGGCCAGCACGCTGGCCCGCACCGCCAGGATCGTGCCGTCGGCGTCCGCGGCGATCTGCCCGCGCATGTGATAGTCGCGGGCGAACGTGGTCGACATCAGGTTCTCCGACCGGTCCTCGGTCCACTTCACCGGCCGGCGCGTGAGCATCGACCCGGCGATCGCGCACAGGTAGCCGGGGTAGACCGGGACCTTGTTGCCGAACCCACCGCCGATGTCGGGCGAGATGACCCGGATCTTGTGCTCGGGCAGGCCGGTGATCATCGCGTACAAGGTCCGGTGGGCGTGCGGCGCCTGGGTGGTCGACCACAGCGTGAGCCGCCCGGTGACCGGGTCGGCGTCGGCGATCGCGCCGCAGGTCTCCAGCGGGGCCGGGTGGGACCGCGGGTAGTGCATCTCCTGGGTGACCACCACGTCGGCGGCGGCGAACGCCGCCTCCGTGGCGGCCAGGTCCCCGGCCGACCAGTCGAAGACCCGGTTGTCCGCCCGGCCGGGCTGGTCGTCGCGGATCACGGGCGCGTCCGGGTCGAGGGCCCGCCGGGCGTCGGTGACCGGGGGCAGCGGCTCGTACTCGACGCTGATCAGCTCGAGCGCGTCCCGGGCGGCGTAGCGGTCCCTGGCCACCACGAACGCGACCTCCTGGCCCTGGAACCGCACCTTGTCGGTGGCCAGCACGGCCTGCGTGTCGGCGGACAGCGTCGGCATCCAGGCCAGCCCGCGCTCGGCGAGCATGTCGCCGGTGATCACGGCCTCGACCATGGGGTGGGCGCGCGCCGCCGCGGTGTCGACCGAGGCGATCCTCGCATGGGCCAGCGGGCTGCGCAGGATCGCGCCGTGCAGCATGCCGGGCAGCGTGATGTCGTCGAGGAACCTGCCCCGGCCGCGGATGAACCTCGCGTCCTCCTTGCGCCCGGCGGCTGGCAAGGGCCGCTCCGCCGCCGCCCCGGCCGGCCCGCCGGCTGCCCCGCTCACCGCGGCCCGGCCCCGCGGCGCGCGGCGGCCCAGCGGACGGCGCGGACGATGTTCTCGTAGCCGGTGCACCGGCACACCTGGCCGGACAGGGCCTCCCTGATCGCCGCCGGTGACGGGTCGGGGTCGTGGTCGAGCAGCCAGCTGGCCGTCAGCATCATGCCGGGGGTGCAGAACCCGCACTGCAGCCCGTGGCAGCGGGCGAACCCCTCCTGCACCGGGTCGAGCCGGCCGTCCCGCTCCAGGTCCTCGACCGTGCGCACCCGGTGGCCGTCCGCCATCGCGGCCAGCACCGTGCACGACTTGACCGGCTTGCCGTCGAGCAGGACCACGCAGGCGCCGCAGTTGGAGGTGTCGCAGCCCCAGTGCGAGCCGGTCAGGCCCAGGTGGTCCCGCAGCAGGTGGATGAGCAGCAGCCGCGGCTCCACCTCCGCGGTCCGCTCGGCTCCGTTCACCGTGACCGTGACCCGCAGGTCAGGCCCCCCGGCCCGGGCCGCGGGCCCGGTCCGCGGCCCGGCGCAGCGCTCGGACGGTCAGCTCGGCGGCCAGGTGCCGCTTGTAGTCGGCGGGGCCACGCTGGTCCGTGACCGGCCGGCAGTGCTCGGCCGCCAACCGCCCGGCCCGGGCGAACGACTCCTCCGTGGCCGGCGCCCCCCGCAGCGCCTCCTCTGCCTCGGCCGCGCAGAAGTGCTCGGCCCCCACCGCGGTCAGGCCGATCCCGGCCGAGGTGATCACGTTCCCGTCCAGCCGCACCGCCGCGCCCGCCGCGCCCACCGGCCAGTCCCCGGCCCGGCGGCCGACCTTCACGTACGCGCTGCCGCCGCCCGGGGCCACCGGGACCCGGATCTCGGTGAGCAGCTCGCCGGGGGCGACCACGGTCTCGTACGGGCCGGTGTGGAACATCCGGGCGGGGACGGTCCGCTCGCCGCCCGGGCCGGCGATCACCATCGTCGCCTTGAGCGCCGCGAACGCGGCGGACAGGTCCTCGGACGGGTCGGCCTGGCACAGCGAGCCGCCCACCGTCCCCCACAGGCGGACCACCGGGTCGGCGATGACTCGCTCGGCGTCATGCAGGATGGGCGCGGCCGCTCCCGCCAGCGGGGAGCCGAGCAGGCCCGCGTGCCTGGTCAGCGCCCCGATCCGCAGCTCGCCGCCATCGAGCCGGACGTAGTCGAGCTCGGTGAGCGGGTTGATGTCGATCAGCGTCTCCGGCTGGGCCAGCCGCAGCTTCATCATCGGGATCAGGCTGTGCCCGCCCGCGAGCACCCGGGCGCCCGGGCCGTACCTGGCCAGCAGGGCGAGCGCGTGCTCGACGCTCGTCGCCCTCTCGTAGTCGACGTACGCGGGAACCTGCACGCGGTCCCTCCCCCGGAGCAGTGGCACGCGTGTGCAGTGTACGGGGCAGCCGGCCGGGGGCGCGCGGGTGCCCGGGCGCGGGGGGCGCCGCGCTGCGGGATAATCGCAAGGGACATGACCCTCACTCAGCTCAACGCGTTCGTGCTGGTCGCCAGGCTCGGCTCGGTGACCGCGGCGGCGAACGCGCTCGGCGTCAGCGAGCCGGCCGTCTCCCAGGCGCTCGCCGCGCTCCGCGCCCACCTCGGCGACCAGCTGGTCAGCCGCGGCCCGTCGGGGATGACGCTGACCGCCGGGGGCTCGCGCCTGCTCGCGACCGCCTCCCAGATCGTCGTGCTGGGGGCCGAGGCGCACGCGGCGGTCCGGGCCGCCCAGGGCGCGCCCGAGCAGCTGCGGGTCGTGGCCACGGCCACCGTCGCCGAGTTCCTCACCACCCCGCTGGTCGAGGCGTTCACCAGGCGGTTCAGCTCGGCGGTCGAGGTGACCTCGGGGGTGGCCGCGGCCGGGGAGATGCCGGTCCTGGTCGCCAACCGCCTCGCGGACCTCGCGATCGGCCCGCCGGCTCCCGCGGACCCGGCGCTGCCGGTGGTGAGCGAGCCGGTCTTCAGGTACCGGCTGGTCGTCGTCGGCGCGGGCGGGCGGCCCCGGCCGCCGGGCGGCCCGCGGCAGTGGCGCTGGCTCGTCGGCCCGGCGGCCACCGACCCGGGCAGCGACGTGAGCAGGTTCCTGGCGGCGCTGCGCGTTCCCGAGGACCGGATCGGGGTCTGCTCGAGCCAGACCGCCGCGTGGGCGGCGACGGCGGACGGCGCCGGCGTCTCGCCCGCCGTCGAGCACCTCGTCGCCCACCAGGTGCGCCGCGGCGAGCTCTCGCTCATCGAGGTGCCGGGGTCGCCGCAGGAAGGGTGCTGGCATGCCATGCTGCTTGACCGCCAGCAGCGCGGCGCGGCCGCCAACTCGCTGCGCCGCTTCCTGGCCACCCCCGAGGCGATGCGGCTCATGCGCTCGCCGTCCGCCGGGGTGCCGCCGTCCCGGTTCCGCCCCCCCGTCTACGTGACGATCTGGAGCTGACCGGCCCGGGCCGCCTCGGGGACTGCGGCCATCCCGCCCGCAGGCCCCAGGGCGATTAAGCAAGCGCTTATTCCCCTATTGCGGTGGCGCTGAGCAGCGCGGATCATGGCGCAGCAGGAGTCCCCGCAGCATGGTCGCGGTCCGGTCGCGGCACCCGGCGTACCGGTGCCGCGCCCGCGCGCCCGGCCCGCGGGCCGCTGCACACCCACCTCCCCGGGAGCGCCATGCGGATCGAGTCGAGCGGCCACAGCCGCGGAAACCCCCGCCTGTACGAGCTGATCGAGAACGCGCCGAGGACCGGCAGGAGCCCCACCGTCTGGGCCTGGCCGCAGCTGATCGACTACCTCAAGGTCGCCGGCCAGCCGGTCCCCGGGCCGTGGCCGCCGCACCAGGAGCCGCGGCCGGGCCCCGAGGAGGACATCCTGCCCGTCGCCGTCGCCGACCAGCCGCCGCCGGGCGATGCGCCTGGCCGGCCCTGACCGGGACCCGCCCGCCGAGGACACTGGAGGATCACATGTATCCGTCACGGTTCCGCTACGAGGCGCCGCGCACGCTCGGCGAGGCGATCTCGCTCCTGCGGGACGGCGGGGAGGACGCCAAGGTGCTGGCCGGCGGCCAGAGCCTGGTCCCGCTGATGAAGCTGAGGTTCGCCTCGCCCTCCCTCCTCGTGGACATCAACAACATCGGCGGCCTGGGCTACCACCGGCGCGATCCCGACGGCACGATCCGGGTCGGGGCGCTGTGCCGCCACGCCGACCTGGAGCGCTCGGACCTCCTCAAGGCCAGCCAGCCGACCATGGCGGCGGCCGCGCCGCTGATCGCGGACCCGATCGTCCGCAACCGCGGCACGCTGGTCGGCTCGCTCTGCCACGCCGATCCCCAGGGTGACTGGGCGGCCGTGATCCTGGCGCTCGGCGGCTCGGTGGTCGCCGAGGGGCCGGCCGGCCGGCGGGCGATCCCGATGGCCGGCTTCGTCACCGGCCCGTTCCAGAACGCGCTTCGCCACGACGAGATCGCCGTCGAGGCCGTGATCCCCGCCCCGGCCGGCACCCCGGCGGGCGGCTACCTCAAGCTGGAGCGCCGGGTCGGCGACTTCGCGACGGTCGGCGTGGCGGTGGCGATCGAGACCTCCGGCGGCGTGGTGAGCCGGGCGGGGATCGCGCTGACCGGCGTCGGCGCGGCCACGATCGGCGCCGCCGAGGCGGCGGCCGCGCTCACCGGGCAGCCGCTGAGCGAGGAGACGATCGCCGCGGCGGCCCGGCTGGCCGCGGCGGCCGCCCAGCCGAGGACCGATCACCGCGGCAGCGCGGAGTACAAGAGGCACATGGTGGGCGTGTTCGTCCGGCGCATCCTGAGCCGGGTCAACGGGAGCGGCGCGGGCGCCGGCGCGGCCGGGCAGGAGAGGGCGGCCTGAGATGACGATGGTCTACGAGGACCGGGGCGACCAGGCGCCGGGCGACGTCCCGCTGCGCAGGATCCGGTTCACGATCAACGGGCAGAAGAAGATCGCCGAGGTGGAGCCGCGGCTGCTGCTCGCCCACCTGATCCGCCGGGGCGTGGGGCTCACCGGCACCCACATGGGCTGCGACACCACCAGCTGCGGCGCCTGCACGGTGCTGGTCGACGGCACGGCCGTGAAGTCCTGCACGATGCTCGCGGTCCAGGCCGACGGCCGGGAGATCACCACGGTCGAGGGGCTGGCCGGCCCCAGCGAGCTGCACCCGCTGCAGGAGGGCTTCAGGGCCGAGCACGGCCTGCAGTGCGGGTTCTGCACGCCCGGGATGATGATGGCCGCCAAGGCGCTGCTGGACGCGAACCCGGACCCGACCGAGGAGGACGTCCGGTGGGCGCTGTCGGGGAACCTGTGCCGGTGCACCGGCTACCAGAACATCGTCAAGTCGGTGCTGTGGGCCGCCGGCAAGCTCAGGTCCCAGGCCGCGGGCTGAGGCAGGACGGGAGACGGACGTGACGACGCACGCACTCGACGAGCTCAAGATCGGCGGCCTGGGCGCGAGCCGCAAGCGGGTCGAGGACGACCGGTTCATCCGGGGCAAGGGCACCTACCTGGACGACATCGCCCTGCCCGGCATGCTGCACATGGAGATCCTGCGCAGCCCGCTCGCCCACGCGAGGATCGCCTCGATCGACACATCCAAGGCGTGGGACATCCCCGGGGTGCGCCTGGTGCTGACCGGGGAGATGATGGCGACCCGGAACCTGGCCTGGATGCCGACGCTGTCCTACGACACGCAGGCCGTGCTGGCCACCGACAAGGTCAGGTTCCAGGGCCAGGAGGTCGCCTGCGTGATCGCCGACGACCCGTACATCGCCAAGGACGCCTGCGAGGCGATCGAGGTCGAGTACGAGCCGCTCCCGGTGATCGTCAACCCTCAGCAGGCCGTCGCCCCGGGCGCGCCGGTCATCAGGGACGACAAGGAGAACCAGCCCGACAACGTGATCTTCCGCTGGGAGGTCGGGGACAAGGAAGGCACCGACCGGGCGTTCGAGCGGGCCGACGTGATCTCCCGGCTGAGGCTGCACTACCCGCGCTCGCATCCCTCGCCGATCGAGTGCTGCGGGTCCATCGCCGACTTCAGCCGGGCCACCGGCAAGCTCACCGTCTACATGACCACGCAGGCGCCGCACATCATCCGCGCCGCGGTCGCGCTCGTGGCGGAGCTGCCCGAGCACATGATCAGGATCATCTCGCCGGACATCGGCGGCGGGTTCGGGAACAAGGTCCCGGTCTACCCGGGCTACGTGTGCTCGATCCTCGCCTCCATCCTGCTGGAGCGCCCGGTGAAGTGGATCGAGGACAAGACCGGGAACCTGATCTCGACCGGGTTCGCCCGCGACATCTACCTCGACGGCGAGATGGCGCTGCGCAAGGACGGCAAGATCCTCGCGGTCCGCATGCACGCCGACTCCGACCACGGCGCCTTCTACTCCGACGCCCAGCCGAGCAAGTTCAAGATCGGCCTGCTGCACTCCACGTTCGCCTGCTACGACGTGCCGGTCGCGCACCTGACGGCGACCGGCACCTACAGCAACAAGGCGCCGGGCGGCGTCGCCTACCGGTGCTCGTTCCGGGTCACCGAGGCGATGTTCTTCCAGGAGCGGATGGTCGCCGCGGCGGCGGCCGACCTCGGCATGGACCCGGCCGAGTTCCGGCGGATCAACTTCGTCCGCGACGACCAGTTCCCGCACCGCACCCCGTTCGGCTTCCTGCTCGACTCCGGCCAGTACGCCAAGTGCCTGGACGTGGGGCTCAAGGCGATCGGCTACGAGGAGTTCCGGAGGGAGCAGGCGGAGGCCAGGAAGCGGGGCCGCCTGCTCGGCCTGGGGATCTCCACGATGACCGAGCCGCTCGGCGCGGGCAACAGCCGGGAGTTCGACATCCTCGGCATCAAGATGTTCGACTCCGCCGAGCTGAAGGTGCACATGACCGGCAAGGCGATCCTGCGCACCGGGGCGCGGACCCAGGGGCAGGGCCACGAGACCACCTGGGCGCAGATCGTCGCCCACGAGCTCGGCATCCCCGCCGACGACGTGGTGGTCGAGGAGGGCGACACGGACACCGCGCCGTTCGGCATGGGCACCTACGCCTCGCGGAGCACGCCGGTCGCCGGCGCGGCGGTGGCGATGGCGGCGCGCAAGGTCCGGGCGAAGGCCCGCAGGCTCGCCGCGCACCTGCTCGAGGTCTCCGAGGAGGACATCGAGTGGGAGCTCGGGCGGTTCTACGTCCGCAGCGCCCCGGACCGCGGGGTGACGATCACCGAGTGCGCGATGGCCGCCTACAGCAACATGCCGGACGGCATGGAGCCCGGCCTGGAGGCCACCGCCTTCTACGACCCGCCGAACCTCACCTGGCCGTTCGCGGTCTACCTGGTCACGGTCGAGGTGGACCCGGAGACCGGGGTCTGGGACGTGCTGAACATGGTGGCGGTGGACGACTGCGGGGTGCGGATCAACCCGATGATCGTCGAGGGGCAGATCATGGGCGGCCTGACCGAGGCCTACGCGATGGCGAGCATGCAGTTCATCACCTTCGACGCCGACGGCAACTGCGTCGGGGCGAACTACATGGACTACCTGCTGCCCACCGCGTGGGAGACCCCGGGCTACGAGTTGCACAGCGAGGTCGTCACCCCGTCGCCGCACCACCCGATCGGCGCCAAGGGGATCGGGGAGTGCGCGGCGGTCGGCGGCCCGGCGGCGTTCGTCAACGCGGTGATCGACGCGATCGCCGGCACCGGGGTCCGCAACATCGACATGCCGCTGCTCCCGGACCGGGTCTGGGAGGCGATCACCCACCGGCGCGACGTCTCCGGTGCCCCGCCGGTCCGCGGCGACGGCTAGGCGAGGGGGGGAGGCGACCATGGACGGCTGGCAGGTGCTTGAGCAGGCCGGCGAGCTGGCCGCGCGGGGCGAGCCGTTCGCGCTGGCCACCGTGGTCTGGCGGCAGGGACCGACCTCGGGCCAGCAGGGCTCGCGGGCGATCATCACGGGCTCCGGCGAGATCCGCGGCTGGATCGGCGGTGCCTGCGCCGAGCCGTCGGTGATCCGCCAGGCGCGGCAGGTGATCGCGGAGGGCAAGCCCAGGCTGCTGCTCCTGGGCACCCCGGAGCGGTTCGGCATGGCGCGGCCGGGCGCGCCGGCCGGCCGCGGGCGGGGCGCCCGGCCGGTGGCCGGCGAGCAGGACCCGCCCGTGCCCGAGGGGATGATCGTGGTGCCGATCGCCTGCCAGAGCGAGGGGGCGCTCGAGGTCTACGTCGAGCCCGTGCTGCCCGTGCCGCACCTGGTGGTCGTCGGGCGCTCCCCGATGGCCCAGGCCCTGGCCGGCCTGGCCCGGGTGCTCGGCTGGCGGACAGACCTGGAGGATGGCGCGGAGTTCTCCGCCGCCTGCGTCACGGAGCGGTCGATGGTGGTCATCGCCACCCAGGGACACGGCGACGAGGAGGCGGTGGAGCGCGCCGTGCTCGCCGGCCCCGCCTACGTCGGCCTGGTCGCCTCCGGCAAGCGCGGCGCCGCGGTCCTGGGCTACCTGGCCGACCGGGGCGTGCCGAGGGAGCGGCTCGACCAGGTGCGGGCGCCCTGCGGGCTCGACCTCGGCCACACCACCCATACCGAGGTCGCGGTGGCGATCCTCGCCGAGCTGGTGCGGCTCCGGGCCTCCGGTGAGCTCGCGGCCGGGGGCGGCCCCGTTCACCGCGCCGGGATGACGCGGGCGGCGGCGCACGGGGCGGCGGCGGCCGGCCGCGCGGCACCCGCGGATCCCGGGCGGGGGCGCGGCCAGGGCGGATCCGGGCACGGCGCGGCGGGGCCGGGCGGATCCAGCGCGGCGGGGCCCGGGCCGGGCGAGGCCGGCGAGGCGACCGATCCGGTCTGCGGCATGACCGTGACCGCCGGGCCGGGCGCCCGGCCGCTGGAGCACGACGGCGTGACCTACTACTTCTGCTGCGCCGGCTGCCGCGCGGCGTTTGAGTCCGACCCGGCTTCCCCTGTCAGGAGACAGGCCCGATGCTGATCACCAACGACTTCGAGGTCGCCCAGCCGGTCGAGAAGGTCTGGCGGTTCTTCGGCGACATCCCCCGGGTGGCGGCCTGCCTGCCGGGCACCGAGCTCACGGAGACGCTCGGCGAGGACTCCTACGCCGGGCGGGTCGCGGTCCGGATGGGGCCGGTCCGGCTGCGGTTCTCCGGGACCGCGGACATCACTGAGCGGGACGATGCGGCCCGGCGGATCGTCGTCCGCGCGGCCGGCGCGGAGGAGCGCGGGCGCGGCCAGGCCAGCATGGTCCTCACCGCGACGCTGGCGCCGGCCGGCGGCGGGACGAAGGTGGCGGTGACCCAGGACCTCCAGCTGGCCGGAGCAGCCGCGCAGTACGGCCGGGGCATGATCGCCGACGTCAGCGCCGTGCTGATGCGCGACTTCTCCGCGAACATGGCCCGGCAGATCGCCGCCGCCGAGCGCGGGGAGACCGTGCGGGCCGCCGCCCCGGCGGGCGGCCTGGCGATCGGCCTGCGGGCGGCGCTGATGGCGCTGCGACGGGTGTTCCGCCGGTTCTTCGTCCCCTACCAGGCCGCGAGCTGACAGGCCACGAGCTGAGGAGAACGACATGGTGCTGTGGTGGATCGGGAACGCGATCCTGCTCATCGTGGTCCTGCCGGTGGTGATCGCGCTGCTGAACCGGGTGCTCGCGGCCCTGGAGCGGATCCGGGGCGCGGCCGATCAGATCCTGGCCGGAGGGGGCGCCCTGGCCGGCGAGCTCACCGGCCTGCCGGAGGCGCTTGCCGCCACCGACGCGGCCGTGCATGACGTGGCCGTCGGCGCGGTCAGGTACGCCGGGTCCGTCGCGAAGCTGCTCGGCTGAGAGGGAAGGGAGGACCGCCATGCCCGCGGCCGCCTGGGCCACGCTGATCATCTCGGCGCTGATCGTCGCGATGACCGCGGTGGGCCTGCTGCGCGTGATCTTCCACCTGAGGGCGATCCTGGCGACGCTCCGCAAGGTGACCGGCGGCGTCGACGCGGTGGCGCAGCTCACCGCCACCGTCCCGGACCGGCTCGCCTCCGTGAACGCGAGCCTGAAGCCGGTCAGGGACTTCTGCGCGACGGTCTGAGCCGGCGAGGGGAGAGCGAGGGGACATGACAACCACGGTCCTGGCCGCTGCCGGGAGCGCCACGAGCACCTTCGGCTGGGTGCTCGGCTACGTGATCGGCGGGGTGGTCGTCCTGGCCGTCGTGGCGCTGGTCGTGCCGATCCTGCTGCTGGCGCGGTCGATCGGGAACGAGGCGGTGCCGATCAACGACGCGCTGGCCAGGGCGGTGCGCAACACCGCGCCGCTGGCCGCGCTGCGCACCACCATCGAGCACGCGACCATCATCATCGGCGGGCTGCAGCGCGGCCGCGCCCGGCTGGGAGGCTGACCATGAGCCATCTGGCGCTGACGGTGGCGGCGATGCCGTCCACCGAGCGGAGCCTGTGGATCAGCGTGATCATCGTCGGGTTCGCCGTGGTGCTCGCCGTCGCGGCGCTGCTGAGCATCCTGATCCGCCTGATCACGGTCATCGACCGCAGGGTGGCGCAGGTGCGGGACACGCTCGCGGCGGCCTCGGCGAACACCGCGGACGCGGCCCTGATCCCGCAGGTCGCCGACGGGGTGGAGGCGGTCCTCGCCGAGGGCCTGCAGCACCACCTGTTCCTCGGCCGGGTGCTCGGGAAGGTGAAGTCATGACGGCGCTGGTCGTCCTGTCGGTCATCGTCATCGCCCTGCTGATCGCGGGGCTGGCGGCCTACCTGCTATGGGCCGGAACGCTGCTCGGCCGGGTCGCGGCGAACCTGGAGGAGAGCTCGCGGACCGTCGGCGAGATCGTGGACCACGCCAAGCTGATCGGCCCGGGCGTGGCGCACATCAACCGGACCGGCGCGGTGGTGGCCGGCGCGCTGCCCCTGCTGTACGGGATGGCCGAGCAGATCGTCGCCGGGGCGTCCCCGGCCGCCGAGCGGCCGGGGACGCCCGAGCCCGCCCGCCCCGCCTCCGGCCGGCGCCGTTCCCGGCTCCTGGAGACGGTCGGCTACCCCGCCGAGCCCTGACCGCCCGGGCGGTCGGGAGCGGCCGTCCGGCCGGGCACCTACCCGCGGGCGCAGGCAGCGGCATGAAGCCCTCTATCAACAGGCGCTAGGGCTGCCCGGCCGCGAGCGCTGCGCTGAATCCCAGCAGGGCCGCCCCGGTGAGCCCGTCCACGGCGCGCCGCACCCGGCGGCGTGACAGGACGCCCCTGACGCGGGCCATGGCGGCGCTGACCGCGGCCAGGTAGGCGAGGGACAGGGCCGCGTGGCTCCAGGCGAGCACGAGCAGCCAGCCGGGAGCCGTCCCGGGCCGCAGGAACTGCGGGAGCACGGCCAGGTAGAAGACCAGGACCTTGGGGTTGGTGACGTTGGATGCGAAGCCCTGGCGCCAGCCGCCGACCGCGGCCCGCCGGCCCGCCCGGGCCGAGCCCTCCCCCGGCGGCGGGAGGCCGCCTTCCGGCGGCCGGTGATCGGCGCGCGCCGCCGAGCGCCACGCCTGCAGGCCCAGGAAGGCCAGGTAGCCGGCGCCCGCCCACTTGAGCGCCTGGAACGCGGGCTGGGCGTGGACGACCAGCGAGCCCAGGCCCGCCACGGCGAGGGTGCCCTGCACGGCGGCGGCGGACGCGACGCCGGCGGCCGCCCACCGGCCGCGCCGCCATCCCGCCGCCATCGTGTTCTTGAAGACGACCGCCAGGTCCGGCCCCGGGATGATCAAGACCACCGCCGCGATGGCGAGGAAGGCCAGGTAGGCGGACCAGCGCATGATCCGATCATAGGGACCGCCCGCCGCCGGGCCCGGCAGGCATGCCAGAGGGCGTCCGGGCGCGGGATCGCGGGCATGCTCCTCGCATGCGCCTTCCCCGGGCGGCCAGCTGTGCACCTGCCGCCCTCTCGCTCGCGGCGCGGTGCCCGTGACCGGCGCCGGGCTCGTCGCGGCCGGCGGGGCGCTGGCGCTCGCCGCCCTGCTCGGGGTCAGCGACGCCCCGAACGCCGTGGCGGCCCTGGTGTCGAGCCGGGCCGGGAGCTACCGGCCGATCGCGGCGTGGTCGGTGGGCTGGCATCTCGCCGGAGGGCTGCTGGCCGGGAGCACCGTGGCGGCGACCGTCGTCGGGATGGTCCGCGTCCCCGTGGCCGCGGGCCTCACCGCGGTCCTGGCCGCGGGCTGCTGGTCGGCTGTGCTGTTCACCTGGGTGACCACCCGGCGCGGGCTGCCGACCAGCGCCAGCGTGGGCCTGGTCGGCGGGCTGGCCGGAGCGGGCGCCGCCACGGGCGGCTGGCACGCGGTCAGCTGGAGCCTCGTGGGCGGGGTCCTGGCGGGCATCCTGCTCGCCCCGGCGGCCGGCGGCCTGGCCGCGGCCGTCCTCGAATCGCTGGTCCGCCGCGCCGCGCGCCGGCTGCGCCGGAGGGCGGCCGGCCCGCTGCGAGCGGGGATCTGGGCCGCCTGCGCCGCGGTCGCGCTCGCGGACGGGTCGAATGACGGTCAGAAGCCGATGGGAATCCTCGCCGTCGCGCTCTCCGGCGCCGGGACCGCCGGCGGCGCGGGCCCCGGGATCTCGTGGCCGGACCGGATCGCCTGCTCGGCGCTGCTGGCGGCTTTCACCGTGGTCGCCGACCGGGCCGTCGTGACGACCGTCGCGCGCGGCCTGTCCCGCTCGGGCGCGGCCGACGACCTGGCGGCGCAGGTGTCCTCGGCGGCCGTCATCCTCCTGGCGGGCGCCAGCGGGCTGCCGCTGTCCACGTCGACGGTGGTGACGTCCGCCAAGGCCGGGGCCGGCATGGCCCGGCGGCGGCTCCGGGCGGGCCAGGTCCTGCGGATCGCGACGGCTTGGGCGGTGACCGTCCCCGGGTGCGCGGCCTGCGGCGCGGCCCTGATGGGCCTGTGGAGGCTGGCCGGATGAGGTGGTGGCCGGCCCGCCGGGCGGGTGGGGTGCGCGGCCGCCGGACCGGCGGCTGGCTGGAGCGGTTCACGCTGCTGTCCGGCCCGGACGTGATCGGCATGCTGGTCGCCCAGGGCGAGGTGAGCGTCCGCGCGATGGAGGAGTTCGCGGCCTGGTCGGCAGGAGCCGGCCCGGACAGCGCCCGGCGGCTGAGGGCGCTGGAGCACGCGGCCGACGACGCGCGCAAGAGGCTCGTGGCCGAGCTCCGGGCGGCGCTCGCGACCCCGATCGGCCAGGAGGACCTGTACGTGCTCTCGGAGCGCTGCGACAGGGTGGTCAACCGGGCCAAGAACATCGCCGGCGAGGCGGAGGCGATCGGCTGGGAGCCCGACGCCCGCGCGGCCGAGATGGCCGAGGCGCTGCGCGCGGGCATGGAGTCGGTCGTCGCCGGGTTCCGCGCGCTGGGTGAGCCGCGGGGCGATGCCGCCGCAGCCGCGAACCGCGCGATCCGGCACACCCGGCGGGTCGATCACGTCTACCGCGCGGCGATGGCGGAGCTGCTCGGCACCGGTGACCTGCGGGAGGTCTTCAGCAGCAGGGAGATCTACCGCTCGTATGTCCGGACGGCGGAAGCGCTGGAGTCGGTGGGCGACCGCCTCTGGTACGCGGTCCTCGCGGAGCCCTGACGCGATGCCCGGCGCGATGCCCGGCGGGCCCCGCTCATCCCCCGGGACGCGGCCTCGTCATGCCTGATCGGGACCTCGGCGCGTCACCGAGGCGGTCGTCGGGGCCGTGTAGTCGCCGATCCACTCGTCCCTCCAGGCCCGGTCGTACTGCCGGGCGTTGCAGCCGGGCCGGTAGGTGGCGATGAGCTCCCGGGCGATCTGCTCGCGGTGGCCCGGGCCTCCGCCGGGCACCTCGTAGAACGCGATGTGGACCTTCCAGCGGTCGCCCGCCCGGCGGATCCAGCAGGGCGCGGCGGGGTGCCGGAACGGGAACCGCTCCGCGGACAGGTCCTCGCTGTGCCCCACGTAGATCACCGCGTAGCGCCCAGGCCTGGCCCGCGGGTCGGGCTTGCACAAGATCGCGTAGACGGCCGGGCGGGCCGGGGGCGTCCAGCCGCCCAGCACCCGCGGCCCCTCGAACGGGTACCCGGCGGCCGACCCCAGCCGGATCACCCGTCGTCCTCCTCGCTGACCGCCTCGGCCCGCACGACCGGCCAGGCGGGCAGCCCGGCGCGCCCGGCCGCGGCGAGGAACACGCCCGACGCCCGCTCGATCGCCTCCTCCCGGGTCTCGGCGGCGACGACCAGCCGGGCGCCATAGCGGGTGGTGCCGATCCCGCTGGCCACGCCGCCGTGACCGGCCACGGCATCGGCCAGTTCCACGATCTCCTCGCGGGACAGCACCCGGTCGCCCTCGGCCTCGATGCCCACGCTCCATCGTGCCGCCATGTTCACGCTCCGCCGATCTCCTCGCGCCTGTTCCGCCGATCTCCTCGCTCCCTACGCCAGCGACGGCAGGAGCGCCGCCAGCCGCTCCAGGCTGGCCAGGTCGCCGCCCGGCAGCACCAGGTCGATGTGCGGCGCCGCGACCATCATGCCAAGGGCGCCGGGAACGCCGTCCTGCCCGGCGTGCGGGTTCATCCAGACGATGCGATGGCTGAGCCGCGCGAGGCGCTCCATGGCCGCGCCGAGCACGGCCGGGTCGCCCCGGTCGAGGCCGTCCGAGCAGATCACCACGATCCCGCCGCGGGCCAGCCCCCGCCTGCCCCAGTCCCGCACGAACGCGTCGAGGCAGGCGCCGATCCGGGTGCCGCCGTCCCAGTCGAACACCTCCCGCGCCGCCCGGTCCAGCGCGTCGTCCGGCCGGCGGTGGGCCAGCGCCCGGGTCACCCGGGTCAGCGTGGTGCCGAAGCAGAACACCTCGACCCGCGCCGCGGCCCGGCGGGCCGAGTACGCGAACTGCAGCAGGTTCCGCGAGTAGTCGGCCATCGACCCGGACACGTCGAGGACCAGGATCAGCGGCCGCAGCCGGGCCTTGCGGCGCCTCCAGAGCAGCCGCCCGGGCTCTCCCCGCGCGCGCATCGCCTCCCGGGCCATCCGGCGCAGGTCGGGCCGGCTTCCCCGGCGGGCCGGAGCCGTCCGCCGGCTCTTGCGGCGCGGCGGGATCAGCCGGATGCTGGCCATGATCCGGCGGAGCGCGGCGAGCTCCTCGGGCGTGCACGCGGCGAACGACTTGCGCCTGAGCACCTGCGCGTCAGAGGCCGCCAGGCCGAGCAGGGCGGGCGGGCTCCGTTCCCCCCGCGCGGGTGGCTCGGCATCGGGAACCTGGAGCGCCCCGAGCGCCTGGACGGGCTCCGCGGCCCGGGCCATGGCCATGCCTGGCCCGCTCCCCGGCTCGCCAAGGAAGTACCTGCCGAACACCTCGTCGTAGACGGCGAGGTGCTCCCGCCTGGCCACGAGCACCGCGCGGCCGGCCCAGTACAGGTCGGCCAGGTCGGCCGGGTCGAGGCGGGCGAGCGCGGCGCAGTACGCGACGACGTCCCCCGGGCCCGCCGGCACGCCCGCGGCGCGCAGCTCGCGCCCGAACCCCGCCAGCAGGCTGACCATCGGCGCCGGGGCGGCCGCCTCAGGCACCGGCGGTGATCTCCGCGAGGCTGCCAGCCACGACATCGAGGTCGTCCCGCTCCTTGACGACGGCCCCCAGGGTGTCCCGGGCAGTCGCCTCGTCCAGGTCCTCCGCCCCGAGGAAGCGCAGCATCCGCGCCCAGTCCAAGGTCTCCGCCACGCCGGGGGGCTTGGCCAGGTCGAGGTCGCGCAGCCGGTTCACCGCCGCGACCACCTTGCGGGTCAGGGCCTCCGACACGCCGGGCTCGCGGACCAGCACGATCTCGACCTCGCGCTCCGCGGGCGGGTAGCCGATCCAGTGGTACAGGCAGCGCCGCTTGAGCGCGTCGTGCAGCTCGCGAGTGCGGTTGGAGGTGAGGATGACCAGCGGCGGGCGCTCGGCCCGGACCGTGCCGATCTCCGGGATCGTGATCTGGAAGTCCGACAGCACCTCCAGGAGGAACGCCTCGAACTCGTCGTCGGCCCGGTCGATCTCGTCGATGAGCAGGACGGCGTCCGGGCCGGCCCGGACCGCCGCCAGCAGCGGCCGCTCGAGCAGGAACCTCGGGCCGAACAGCTTGTCCACCGCCTCGGGGTCGGCGGCCTGCCGCTCCGGCAGCGCCCGGATGTGCAGCATCTGCCGGGCGTAGTCCCACTCGTAGAGCGCCTGGTTCGCGTCGATCCCCTCGTAGCACTGCAGCCGGATCAGCCTGCGGCCCAGGACCGCGGCGAGGGTCTTGGCCACCTCGGTCTTGCCGACCCCGACCTCCCCCTCCAGCAGCACGGGCCGGTCCAGCGACAGCGCCACGAACAGCGCCGTAGCGAGGCCGCGGTCGGCGAGGTAGCCGCCGCCGCGCAGCAGCCGGGTCAGGTCGGCGACGCTTCCGGGCAGCCGGCCCGGGGGCTGGTCCATGCGGCCGCCTCGCCCGCCGGTCAGCGGGCGGGCCGGGGCTGGCCGAGCACCAGGTCGGCGAGCGTCCCGGCGGCCGGGTGGAGCTTGCCCTCGCGGGCCAGCCGGGCCCGCCACGCGGCGCGCAGGTCCGCGCCCGGGTCCGCCATGCCATCGAAGCCGACCTCGCGCATGGTCTTGCAGCTCCGCGCCGGGCCGAACGCCTCCTCAAGGTCCGCGCGGCCCTGCCCGGTCGCGGTCCAGATGCCCCGGAGCACCTCGGCCGCCTCGGCGGCCTCGCGCCCGGGCCCGCCGCCTGCCTCCCGGCTCATGCTCGCCCACCTCCGGCTCCCCGGCCGGCCCGCGTGCCGGCCGGCCTGGACGTTCTGATCCTCAGCGTAAGTGACGGGCCGGGGCGGGCGCGAGGCTCGATTAAGGCTTCCCTTATCAGCACCTCGGGCGGCGCGCTCCCGGTGACGTGCCGCTACCGCTCACCCGGCGTGATCCCGGCCCCGGGCGGCGCGGAGGCTGGTCCGGCCGCCGCGAGCGCCGCCAGCGCCTCCGCCGCGGAGCCGGCCCGGCCCACCAGGCGGCGGCTCTCCGGCCTGAGCAGGCCCACGCGCACCATGCGGTCCAGCTGGGCGACCAGAGGCTCCCAGAAGTCATCCACGTCAAGCAGGACGACCGGCTTGGCGTGCAGGCCAAGCTGCGACCAGCTGGCCACCTCGGCCAGCTCGTCGAGCGTGCCCAGCCCGCCCGGGAGGGCGACGAACGCGTCGGCCAGGTCATACATGAGCCGCTTGCGCTCATGCATCGAGGCGACCTCGTGCAGCGCGGTGAGCCCGGGGTGGGCGACCTCCCGGCGGAACAGCCCGGCCGGGAGGACGCCGATCACCCGCCCGCCGGCGGCCAGCGCGGCATCGGCGACGACGCCCATCAGGCCGACGCTGCCTCCCCCGTAGACAAGGTCGATCCCCCGCGTCGCGGCCAGGCGGCCGAGCGACCTGGCCGCCTCGGGATAGCGCGGATCGGCGGGAGTCGACGAGCCGCAGAACACGCAGAGGGAACCGAGCGCCACCATCGCCGCCAACCTACACCGTGACCTTCGCCTCTGGCGGCGCCCGCCCGGCGGGCCGCACGGTGCGAGGAGAGACGGCGGGTGCCTTCGATGAGGGGAACGGGCCATGCACGCGGTCGTGATCTATGAATCGATGTTCGGCAACACCCGGAAGATCGCCGAAGCGATCGGCGAGGGGCTGCGCGAGCGCCTGGACGTCGACGTACTCGGCGTCGGGGAGGCCGGCGAGGACGTGGTCGCCCGCGCCGACCTGCTCGTGGTCGGCGGTCCGACGCACGCTCACGGGATGAGCCGTGCCGCCACCAGGCGGGGCGCGGCGCAGACGGCCGGGAAGGCCGGATCGGGTGTCCGGCTCGAGCCGGGCGCGGCCGGCTCCGGGCTGCGAGCGTGGATGAGCGGGCTGGGCAGGCACGACGCCAAGGCCGCCGCCTTCGACACGCGGATGCGCGGGCCGGCCATCCTCACCGGCAGGGCCTCCCAGGGAGTGGGCCGCAAGCTCCGCGACCACGGATTCGATCTGGTCACCGAGCCGGAGAGCTTCCTGGTGGATCGCCAGAACCGGCTCCTCCCCGACGAAGCCGCGCGGGCACGGGCGTGGGGCGCGCGGCTCGCCGGCCTGATGGGGCGGCGGGCTCGCCCGGACGGCGACGGCTCCCCGGCCGGGAGCGGCGCGTAGCCGTTCCCGGACCCGGGTCCGGCCGGGCTGCCGCCATGGTCAGCGGCCTGTGCCACGGGAGCGGCCCGCCCGGCCGCGGAGAATATCCGTGGCGACCTCCTCCATGGCCCGGTCCTCCGCGAACGCCCGCGCCCGGATCAGCGCGAGCGCGTCGTCGACGGAGCAGTCGTACCGGGCTGCGAACATCCCGGCCGCCTGGTGAACGGCTGGCCGCAGGGCGGCGCCGACCAGCGCGCTCTCCTCGCCGGCGTACAGGCCGAGGAGCGCGTGCCCGAGCACCTCGCCCATCTGGCCGATCACTCCGGCGCCTGGCCCGCCCGCGCCGTCGCCCTCGCCGGGCCACCCCGCCCCTGGCCCGTCCGGCGCCGCGGCCCCGGGGCGCGGGTTGAGCAGCGTCAGCGCGCCGAGGCACGCCCCGCCGAGCGCGAGCGGCACGGACGCCACGGACCGCACGCTCAGTTCGGCGACCCCCGGCCCGTACACGCGCCAGCGGCGATGGATCTCGGGGCCGGCCACGGCGACCAGCCGCCCGGCGCGCATGGCGTCCAGGCCCGGGCCCTCCCCCACCTGGTACTCAAGTTCGTGTGCCCGCCGGGCGGTGTCATCGGAGGCGAGGCACAGCGTCTCGGCGCGCCGGGAGCTGACCAGCGCCACGACCGCGCCTGTCGACTCGCCCAGCCAGGCGGCCGATTCCGTCAGCGCGACCCCCGCCTCTGCCGTCGGCCCGGCTCGGCCCGCCGTGGCGGGACCGGCACCGGCGCCTGCCCTTCCCTCCAGCCGGCCGATCGCGGACCGGTACAGCAGCGCGGTGACCAGATGGCGCCGCTCGATCTGCCGGTGCACGGCGGCCATCCGCCAGTGCAGGACGCGCGGCCCCGGGCCGACGGCGGCGAGCGCCTCGTGACGCGCGGCGACCGCCGCGGAGCGCTCGGCGCGCTCCCGCTCGGAGCGGATCCGGGCGAGGAGCCGCTCCCGCCATTCCGTGTTCCCCGGCACCGGTGCCATCGTCATGGTCGTCACCGTTCCCCGCGCTCGCCGGCGGGCCGTTCCCTCATCAGCAGCACGGCGCCGCCGCGCGTGCCGCGCAGCGGCGAGCAGGAGATCCCGCAGGTGATCGTGCGCCCGCGCCGGTTCACCGCGACCAGCTCGACGTGGGCGGGCTGGCCGTCGGGGGTCATGCACCCGGAGACCGCCGCCCGGAGCATCGACGTGGGCAGGCCGAAGTCCAGGCCGAAGAAGGACCGGCCGATCACCTCACTGGCGCGCAGCCCCCACATGTCCTCAGCGCCGCTGTTCCAGACGCGCACCCTCAGGTCGGTGTCGAGCACGACGACCGCGGCCGCGATCGAGGCCATGACGCCTTCCAGGAAGGCCCGCACCTCGTCGAGCTCGCCGGTCCGCATCCGGAGCTCCTCATTGATCGTCTCCAGCTCCTCGTTGGTGGACTGGAGCTCCTCGTTCGTCGTCTCCAGCTCCTCGTTGGTGGACTGGAGCTCCTCGTTCGTCGTCTCCAGCTCCTCGATGCTCGACTGGAGCTCCTCGTTCGTCGTCTCCAGCTCCTCGTTGGTGGACTGGAGCTCCTCGTTCGTCGTCTCCAGCTCGGCCCGGACCTGGCTGAGCTCCGACCGGAGGCGCGCCGCGTCGGTCGTGTCGACGAACGTGACCGCGGTGCCGCCGATCGTGCCGTCGTCCCAGGACAACGGCTGGACGAGCACGTCGAAGTACCGCACCTGGCCGTCCGGGGCCGGCTGCTCCGCCGAGCCGACGCGGATGGCCCGGCGCTCGGCCGATGCCCGGTCGATGAGCGAGCGCAGGTCGGCGGGCCGGCGGGAGATCTCCAGGTCGCTCAACGGCCGGCCGATGTCGCGCGCGGTGAGCGCGAACTGGGACCTGGCCTCGGCGTTGAGGAGGGCCACGGTCCCGTCGGCCGCGACCACGATGACCGGGCTGGGCATGGCCTCCAGCGCGAGATCGCGCAGCGGGGCCGCCCGCCGCGCGTCCCCCGAGCCGGGGTACTGGTCATGCCTGGCCGGCGAGGTCATCCGCGGCGGTACCGGTCCCGCGGCGTGACGCCGCCGGAACACGCGCTGGCGGATCGCGAACGTGTCGAACCGGTCGCCGGCCGCCAGCAGCATCTCCGCCTTGCCGAGCAGCAGGAACCCACCGTCGCGCAGGGCGAAGTGAAAGCGCTCGATGATCTGGGCCTGCGCCTCGACGTTGAAATACATGAGCGTGTTGCGGCAGGCCAGCAGGTGCAGCCGCGATATCCCCGCGTCCCTGGTTATGTCGTGCCGGCCGAAGATCACCCGCTTGCGCAGCTCGGGGCGCACGGCGTACTGGGCGCCGTTGGGCTCGAAGTACTTCTCCCGCAGCACCACGGGGACCGGTTCAAGCGCCCTCGCCGGATACAGCCCGGCGCGGGCATCCCGCAGGGCCTCCTCGTCGATGTCGGTGCCGTAGATCTTCACCCGCTCGACCGCCTCGTCCAGGCCGAGGGCCTCGGCAAAGACCATCGCCAGCGTGTACGCCTCCTCGCCGCTGGAGCAGCCCGCGCTCCAGACCCTGATCTCCTCGGCCGGGCTGATGGCCGCGACCAGCTCGGGTATCACCTCGCGCTGCACGAACTCCCAGACCTCAGCGTCGCGGAAGAAGCTCGTGACGTTGATCAAGATCGTGTTGAAGAGCGAGTTGTACTCTTCGGCGTTGGCCTCCAGCCGGTCCCGGTAATCGATGTAGCTGGAGACGCCCGCGTCCAGCATGCGCTTGCGGATCCGGCGGGTGAGCGTGGAGCGCCGGTACCTGGTGAAGTCGAACCCGCGCGAATCGCGGATGAACATGAGCAATTCATTAAATTCTTTGTCATCTCGCTCTATGCCGGACTCCTCGTCCTCCGTCATTCCCGTCTCCCAGCGTGGGCCAGGCCTATGATGACCGGCGCGCTTTTCACCGAGCCCGCCACGAAATCTACCGCCTGGTCGCCACAGCCGCCTCACGCATTCCGCTGAACCCCGCTGAGCCGGCTCCTGGGCCTGCCCGGCGGATTGGTGATGGTCCGCCGGGCCCCTGCCGCCCGGGTGGATCGGGCGGGCCTGGCTCACGCCAGCGCTTGCCGATCGGGGGCCGTGATCTGCGCCGTCCCGCTGACGACCTCCCTTGCCAGCTCCGACAGGCGCCGCTGAGAGGCCCGGGCGTGCCTGCGCAGGTGATCGAACGCCACCTCGGGCGCGACCCCCCAGCGCTCCGCGAGCACGCCCTTGGCCTGCTCGATCACGATCCGGCTGGTGAGCGCCGTCTGCAGCTGGGCGATGGCGACTTCCTGCTGGCGCAGCTCGTGGCCGAGGGTGATCCCGGCCCCGGCCGCCTCCGCGAGCGGCCAGACCAGGCCGGCCCGGGCGGCATCGAGCGGCACGCTGCCGAGCAGCGCGAGGGCGCCGACCGTGCGAGCCGCGCCGGACGGCACGGCTGGGACGCAGCCGCCCTCGCGCCGGGGCCCCGGCCCGCTGGCGCTGGCTACCGCCTCCCCGGCGCCCTTCCCGGCGCCGAGCGGCAGCACGGTCACCGAGCGGACCCCGCGGGCCAGCGCGGACCGGGTGAAGGACGGCCACCGGCCCGGATGGGCGGCCAGGTCCGGAAGCTGGAGGAGCGCGCCGGTCCTCGCGCATTCCCCCCAGGGGCCGCCGTCGGTGGCGAGAGCCTCACGGGCCAGCGCCATGCCCGTCTCGTCGGACGAAACGGCATGCTCAAGATCACGGCCGGGAGCCTCTGCGCAGGCGATGGCAGCGGAGGCCGACCCGGTCAGCGCGACGCACTCGCGGCAGATCGCGGTTAGCAGCGCCGTGACGTCGCTGCGGCCGGCGAGCGCCGCCGCCGGCCTGGCCAGAGCCGACGCGACATCGGCCTGTCCTGCGGATACTGTCATGGGACCCACCCAGCTCAAGGGCAGCGGACTAGATGTGCTGCGCCCATGGTTTCACGTCGAACTGCACTCGCAGCGATGATCCGGGGGCGACCGCTGGCGGCGACGCGAGCCGGACCGGGTCCCCGGGCCGTCCGCCGGACCGGGTCTTCGGGCCGCGGGCCGCGGGCCGCCTGGGCGGATCGGCGGGCTTGCTAGGCTGGCCTGGTCGTGCCTGGCGAGGCCCGCAGGCGTGTGGTGCGAAGAGGTGAGGGAAGCCGGCCATGAAGAAGCTGATCCTGATTGCCGCCGTGGCACTCGGCCTGGTGCTCGTCTGGCGCAAGGTCCAGGCTGACCGCGCCGAGCTGGATCTGTGGACGGAGGCGACCACGGCGGACGAATGACCCGCCGGCCTGCGGTGCCGGGCCGTTCCTCCCGCCGGCCCGCCTGTCCGGCCGCCGGCCCGGGCCGCCGGATACCCTGTGAGCACCCGAGACGGGGCTATAGCTCAGCCGGTAGAGCACCTGCTTTGCAAGCAGGGGGTCAGGGGTTCGAGTCCCCTTAGCTCCACCTGGGAACACTCCGTACGAAGATCACTTGTGACCGCCCGTGCACCTGCCTCGGGGCGGCCAGCAGCCCGGTGGCCTCCAGCGCGGGCAGTGTGCGGTCCCGGTAGATGCTGGACACGTCGGTTCCGGTTCCTTGGCGACAGCTTGCGGACGCGGTTCCGGTAGCTGGCTGACAGTAGTTCCGGTAGGTGGGCGACACTCCGTGCTGGATGCCCGGCTTTTCTGCGCACTGTCCGCTTCGCTGCGGCCAGCGCCGGGCGCGGGACGCTACAGCTGGGCTGACCGTCACCCGGCTTGCGGACGGCGCCGGGACGGTCAGCTTCGCCGGCACCCCCTACCCGGCCGGGCGGCGCTGGGCCCGCCAGCCTGTCGAGGTGTCCATCGTCGCCGGGTCGGTGCACCCCGGTGCCGGGCCTGGCGTCGACGACCGCGGCGGGCCTGGCCCGGCGGATCACCCCGGCGCAGTGGCAGGCGGTGGAGGTCGCCTGGCGGCGGTCACCGGCTGGATGTTTGCGCTGCTGCCCGCGGGGCGGGCCGCGGCGCTGGCCGATGGCCCGGTCACGGTCGGCCTGGATAGCACCGACATGGAGGTCTACGGCCGCAAGAAGCGCGGCGTGGCCTATGACCACCAGGGGCAGCGGGTGGGCCGGCCGCACGTGGCCAGCTGGGCCGAGACCGAGATCGTGCCGACCGCCGACCTGGGATCGGGCACCGATGATCCGCGGGCGACCGCGCCGGCCCTGCTGCGCCCCGCCCTGGCCAGCCTGCCGCAGCAGGCCCGGGCCTCCGGCCGGGTGGCCATGCGCGCTGACGGCAGGTACTTCGCCGGCGCGCTGGCCCGCGCCGCCCACGACGAACACATCGCTTTCGCCATCGGCGCCAGGCGGATCGCGCCGCTGTGGCGGCTGCCTTCTGGCCTCGGCGGCGGCGACTGGCACGACGCGATCGGCATGGAGCACGCGCAGGTCGCGGTGGCGGACCACTGCCCGGACTGGCGGCCGGCGGCTACCCGGCTGCTGATCCGCCGGGGTGGCTGGACCCGGCCCAGGTCTCCGCCGGCCCGCGGCCGCGGCGCCGCCTGCATGGCCGCCTGGCTGCACCAGCTCACCGCCGTCACGGCAGGCGAGGACATCCTGGCCGGGCATGGCGTTCGCGGCGGCAAGGCCATGATCGCGACCCTGCGGTGGCGGCTGATCGCCGTCCCGGGCCGGCTGATCCGCCACGCCGGGCAGCTGATCCTGCCGCTGCCGCCCGGCAGCCACCTGCTCGCCGAGGTCCTCGCCCGGATGCGGGCACTGCCCGCCCCGGCCTGACCCGCACCCTCCCCGGCACCCGCTCCCCATCCGATACCCCGGCGGACCAGCCCCGTCCCCGCAAGGCCCCGCAACAGCGAACCCGGCGCCCGCCACCCGGGCCATCACGCTGCCCACCAACCAGCACAGGAAACACCAAGATCACTGCGGTGGATCAAGACCAGCTCGGCGGCGCTACTCGCGGAATCGGGCCAGAGTGAGGTGATCTCAGCGAAATAGAGTCGGGCGGCCGGGCTTTATCTTGCCCAGGCTGGGGTAGGCACGCGGACGAACAGGACTACCCGGAGATGGGCGTGGAGCCCCGGTAGAAGGAGGTCTCACCAAAGATCACATTCTACGGAAGGCCCACGTGATCGCCTATCGTGCCACGCCCGACGTCCCAAGGGAACTGGTGCAGTTCGTCGCGAAGCTGCTGCGGGAGGAGCGCCGCTACTGCGGCACGCCAAAGGGG
>JAJPIV010000107.1 GCA_021324595.1 Actinomycetota bacterium
CGCCATCGGGTCGTCGGCCCGCTCGCCGATCGGGAACGCCGTGGTCGGCGTGGTCGGCGAGACCAGCACGTCCACCTGCTCGAACGCGGCCGTGAAGTCGCGGATGACGAGCGTGCGGACCTGCTGTGCCTTGCCGTAGTAGGCGTCGTAGTAGCCGCTGGACAGCGCGTAGGTGCCCAGCATGATCCGGCGCTTGACCTCGGGCCCGAACCCGGCGGCCCGGGTGCGGCTCATCACCTCCTCGGCGCTGGCCTGGCCATCGTCGCCCACCCGCAGCCCGTAGCGCATGCCGTCGAACCTGGCGAGGTTCGACGAGCACTCGCTCGGCGCGATCAGGTAGTAGGCGGGCAGCGCGTACCGGAAGTGCGGGCAGGAGACCTCGGTGACCTTCGCTCCGAGCGAGTCGAGCAGGTCCACGGCCTCGCGGAACCGGGCCAGCACGCCCGGCGCGTACCCCTCCCCGGACAGCTCGGCGACCACGCCGACGCGCAGCCCGGTCACGTCGGGGCGGCGGGCCGCGGCGACCACCGGCGGCACGGGCGCGTCGAGCGAGGTCGAGTCGAGCCGGTCGTGGCCGGAGATGGCCTCGTGCAGCAGCGCGGCGTCGAGCACGGTCCTGGCCAGCGGCCCCGGCGTGTCGAGCGAGGAGGCGAAGGCCACGAGCCCGTACCTCGACGAGCCCCCGTAGGTCGGCTTGACCCCGACCAGGCCGCAGACCGCGGCGGGCTGCCTGATCGACCCGCCCGTGTCGGTGCCGATCGCCAGCGGCGCCTGGTAGGCGGCGACCGCGGCGGCCGAGCCGCCGGACGAGCCGCCCGGCACCCGGCTGAGGTCCCAGGGGTTGCGTGAAGGGCCGAAGGCCGAGTTCTCCGTGGACGAGCCCATCGCGAACTCGTCCATGTTGGTCTTGCCGAGGATCACGACGCCCGCCGCGCGGAGCCGGGCGGTCACCGTCGCGTCGTACGGCGGCTGCCAGCCGGCCAGGATCCGCGACGCGCACGTGGTCGGCATGTCGGCCGTGGTGAACACGTCCTTGAGCGCGAGCGGCACGCCGGCCAGCGGGCCCAGCGGCTCGCCGGCCGCCCGTCGGCGGTCGACCTCGCGCGCGGCGGCCATCGCCTGCTCCCCGGCCACGTGCAGGAACGCATGCACATGCAGGTCGGTCTCGGCGATCCGGTCCAGGTGCGCCCGCGCCAGCTCGGCGGCGGAGACCTCGCCCGCGGCGACGGCGGCCGCCATCTGCGCGGCGGTCAGCCTGACCAGGTCGGGGCCGTCCGCGGCGCCGGCCCCGGTGGCGCTCACCTCAGTCCTCCGCCAGGATGCGCGGGACCCTGAACCGCCCCTGCTCGGCCGCGGGCGCCTCGGCGAGCGCGGCGGGCGCGCCGAGCGGGGCGGCCACGGCGTCCTGCCGGAAGACGTTGACCAGGCCGAAGGCCTGCGACGTGGGCGGGACATCGGCGGTCGCGACCTCCTGCACCCGGGCGACGGCGCCGACGATCACGTCGAGCTGGGCGGCGAACCGCTCCAGCTCGGCATCGGTCAGCGCCAGCCGCGACAGCCTGGCCAGGTGGGCGACTTCCTCTCGGGAGATGGACACGTCCGCCATCCTAGGGGCGCCCGGCCGGGCGGGGAGAGCGCATTGCTCCCCGGCCGGCGCGGCCCGGGCCCGGCGCTCAGGCGCCGGGCGCGGCCCCGGCCAGCTCGCCGCCGGGGACGACGCCCCCGAGCCGGCCCGCCAGCCACCGGCCGGCGATCGCCCCGCTCAGCGGCCGGGCGATGTGCCAGCCCTGCGCGCCGTCGCAGCCGATCGCGCGCAGCGCGGCGGCCGCGGCGTCGGTCTCGACTCCCTCGCCGACCGAGCGGATGCCCAGCGACTGGGCGAGCCGGACCAGCGACCGGACCGTCGCCAGCTGGTCGGGGCAGCCGGGCAGCCCGGCGATCAGGGCGGGATCGAGCTTGACCTCGGTGACGCCGAGCCTGGTGAGCTGGGCGAGCGACGAGTAGCCGGTGCCGAAGTCGTCGAGGGTGAGACCGACCCCCAGGTCGGCAAGCGCCCGGATGGTTCCCGCCGCCTGCCTGGCCGCGCTGGCCAGGGCATGCTCGCTCACGTCCAGCCGCAGCGCCCCCGGGGGCAGGCCGTGCCGGCCGAGCGCCTGCCGCACCATGTCCGCCAGCCCGGCGCGGAGCAGGTCCCGGGCCGGGAGGTTGACGCTGACCTGCACCCTCAGCCCTGCGGCCCACCAGCGGGCCGCCTGGGCGAGCGCCTTCTCCAGGATCAGCGAGGTCAGCTCGCTGGCCAGCTGGGATTGCTCGGCGAGGTCCACGAAGTCGGCGGCGGGCAGCGTTCCCCGAGTCGGGTGGGGCCACCGGGCGAGCGCCTCCATGCTGATCACCTGGCCGTCGGCGAGCCGCAGCGCGGGCTGGAAGGCCAGGTCGATCTGGCCGCGGTGGATGGCGCCGCGCAGCTCGCTGGTGAGCGCGAGGCGCTCGGCGGAGTTGCGGTCGGCCAGGGCGGAGTACCGCTCGATCCCGCTGCGGCGCTCCTTCGCAAGGTACATGGCGACATCGGCGCGCTGCATGAGCTGGTCGAAGCTGGCCGCGTCGTCAGGGTAGATCGCGATGCCGACGCTCGCCTCGATGTCCAACATGATCGCGTCGAGGCGGACCGGCTCGGCCAGCGCCGCGCGCAGCCGCGAGGCCACCTCCCGCGCCGCCGCCGCGGTCCGGACGGCGGGCAGCAGCACCGCGAACTCGTCCCCGCCGAGCCTGGCCACCACGTCGCCGGGCCGGACGCTGTGAGTGAGCCGGTGGGCCACGATCGTCAGCAGCCGGTCGCCGACGGCGTGCCCGAGCGTGTCGTTGACCTCCTTGAACCGGTCCAGGTCGAGCAGGAGGAAGCCGGCCTTCCCGCGGCGGGCCGCGGCGGCGGCGAGGGCCTCGGCCGCCCGGCGCGCGAGCAGCTTGCGGTTGGACAGCCCGGTCAGCTCGTCGTGGTGGGCCTGGTGCTCGCGCTGCACCGACACGGCCGCGTTCACGTAGACCGCCATGAACGGGAACGCGAACAGCGCCGTCATGACCGCCGACCCGGTCGCCATCGCCACGGTCATCAGCGGGGCCGCCCCGAGCATCATGAGGTGGGCCAGCGCCTGGGGCCCGAGCCTTTGCCGGGCGACCGCGAGCAGCGCCGTGCGCGAGCGGAGCGCGAGGCCATGGGCCGCGATCGCGAAGCCGGCCGCGAAGTACGCGGCCGCGGCCGCCAGCACGGCCGGCAGCTGGCCGCCGGCCGGCCGCCATGGCTGCCCGGGCGCCGGGCCGAACCCCAGGGCGGCGAGCACGGCCCCGGCGGCGGCCAGGCTCAGGGCGTCCTGGGCGGCGCTGAGCGCCACCCGGTGCGGGGGTGCCTTCTGGGCCGGCTGCACGGCAAGCGTGACAGCGGCGCGCAGCAGGACGGCGACCGGCCAGCCCCAGTACAGCAGCGCGGCGAAGCCGGTCGTGACCGACAGGGCGGGCGCCTCGATCCGGGACCGGCCGGGCATCACCACGGGCCAGATCTCGCCTGCCACGATCATCATGGCCACCACCCAGAACACCGGGTGCCTGACGAGCACGCCGGCCCCCCGCAGCCGGACCGCCGCGACCAGGATGGCGCCGGTCCCGGCGGAGGTGACCACGGCCAGGTGGAGCCACGGCGGGGAGCCGACGCGCGGCCCGGCGTACCGCGTGTCGTTGCGATCCTTCATGGTGTCCTCACGGGCCGCAGGAGCATCATCTGGCCAGGGAGCGCCGCGGCTTGATGCGCTGCCTCACAGGGTAACCGCGAACCTACACTTGCCGCAGCCATACGCACACTATCCGTTACCTCCGCCATCGCCGTCATCCGCCAGCGGTGCCCGCGATCCCGGCCATCCGGACGCGGCCAGGGCCGCGGCAGCCGCGGGCCCGTCGCGGAGCAGCACTGCGAGCCCCTCCTCGCCGAGGACCGGCACGCCGAGCGCCTGCGCCTTGTCCAGCTTGGAGCCCGGGCTCTCCCCGGCGACCACGAAGCTCGTCTTCTTCGACACCGAGCCCGCCACCTTCCCGCCGAGCTCGGTGATCGCCTGGGTGGCCTCGTCCCTGCTGTAGCCGGCGAGGGTGCCGGTGAGGACGACGGTCAGCCCGGCCAGCGGCCCGCGCCCAGCACCCTGCCCGGAGAAGCCCGGGTCAGCCATGCGGACCCCGGCCGCCCGCCACTTCTCCACGATCGCCCGGTGCCAGTCCACGGCGAACCAGTCGGCGATCGACTGGGCGATCGTCGGGCCGATCTCGGGGACCTCCATCAGCGCCGGGGCGCTGGCCGACGCGATCGCGTCCAGCGAGCCGAACGCCGCGGCGAGCGCCCGCGCGGCGGTCGGCCCGACGTGCCTGATCGACAGCGCCACGAGCACCCGCCACAGCGGCCTGGCCTTGGCGTCCTCCAGGTTCCGCAGCAGCCGCTGGGCGTTGGCGGTCAGCTCCCCGCTGGTGGTCACGAAGAACGGGCTGCGCCTCAGCGCGTCCGCGGTGAGGGTGAACAGGTCGCCCTCGTCGGCCACCAGGCCGGCCTCCAGCAGCGCGCCGGCCGCCTCGTAGCCGAGCACCTCGATGTCCAGCGCCGCCCGGCTGGCCAGGTGGAACAGCCGCTCACGCAGCTGGGCCGGGCAGGACCGCGAGTTCGGGCAGCGCCAGTCCACCTCGCCGGGCTCGCGCGTGAGCGCCGTGCCGCAGCTGGGGCACTCGGCGGGGAACTCGAAGGGGCGCTCGCCGCCGGTCCGCAGGTCGGCCACGGGCCCGACGATCTCCGGGATCACGTCGCCGGCCTTGCGCAGCACCACCGTGTCGCCGATGAGCACGCCCTTGCGGGCGATCTCATCGGCGTTGTGCAGCGTTGCCGCCGCCACCGTCGACCCGCCGACCCTGACGGGCGTCATCACGCCATAGGGGGTCACCCGCCCGGTCCGGCCAACGTTGACCCGGATGTCGAGCAACCGGGTGGTGACCTCCTCGGGCGGGTACTTGTAGGCGATCGCCCATCGCGGCGCGCGGCTGGTCGTCCCGAGCGACTCCTGCAGGGCGATCCGGTCGACCTTAACTACCACGCCGTCGATCTCGTACGGCGGGTCGTGCCGGTGCTCGCCGTACCAGGCGATGTACTCGCGCACGCCGGCGCTGTCCGGCACGACCCTGTACAGGTCGCTCACCGGGAGCCCCCACGCCCGCAGCTGCTCGTACCAGCCGGACTGGCTGGCCGGCAGCGGCCCCGCCGCGCCGTGCACGGCGCCCACGCCGTGCAGGATGAGGCTGAGCGGGCGGCTCGCCGTCACGGCGGGGTCCTTCTGCCGCAGCGATCCGGCGGCGGTGTTGCGGGGGTTGACGAACGGCGGCCGGCCGGCCGCGGCCTGCCGCTCGTTCAGCTCGTGGAACGCCGCGACGGGCATGAACACCTCGCCCCTGACCTCGAGCGTGGCCGGCCAGCCCGATCCGGACAGCCGCGCGGGGACGGCGGCGACGGTACGGACGTTCGCGGTCACGTCCTCGCCGGTCACCCCGTCGCCGCGGGTGGCTGCCCGCGCCAGCGCCCCGTCCGCGTAGACGAGGTCCACGGCGAGGCCGTCGATCTTCAGCTCGCACAGGAACGGCCCGGATCCGCCGAGCCGCTCCACCCGCGCGAACCAGGCGTCGAGATCATCGGCCGAGAACGCGTTGTCCAGGCTGAACATCCGCTCCAGGTGCCTGACCGGCGCGAACCCG
>JAJPIV010000128.1 GCA_021324595.1 Actinomycetota bacterium
CCCGGCCACCACCAGAGCTGGTCAGACTGGCGCCGCGCCCACCAGGCCACCGCTCGCCGCAGTCACTACAAACGCCGGATCAAAGATCACGGCCTGTCGCTGTAGTAATAGGTGGCGAGCGCGGCGCAATACCCCGCCGAGGCGCATGAGATGCCGTAGAAGCGGCTGTAGGGCGCGCGGGCGAGGACAGGCGGGCCGGCTGACCACCGGCCCGCCGCGTAGGTGAACGGGTGGCCGTGCTCGTCGATGGCCGCGCAGAACCCTTCCGAGGGGCACGACACGGTGCTCAGCCCGACGCTGCCCGCCGGGACCTCCAGCCGCCGCCCTGCCGACCACCGCCCGCCCGAGCACGCGCAGGCGTAGCCCGCGTCATCCACGGCCACGCAGAACCGGATGGCCGGGCACGAGATGGAGTTCAGGCCCGGCGGGCTGGCGCCCCGGTCGGCCCAGCGCAGCCCCGTGGCAGGCGGGGAAGCCGATCGGGAGCACGCGACGACGGTGAAGACGGCCGCGGCCACCGCGGCCGGCAGCATCACCGCGGTCCTCCGGCGCGGCCGCCAGGCCCGGGCGCGCGCCGCGCCGCGCCCGCTGATCTTGGGTGTCGCGGATCACGCGCGCGAGGGTACGTCGGCCAGCCGAACGGCGCGCTACCAGCGGGCCAACGCTCGCTGAACTGACGCCGGCCCGGGCGGGCCCGGCGGTGACACGCGCTCACGGTACCGGCCACCGCCGAGCCGCGTTCCGGAGGCCAGGGGGCTTTCCCGCTCGCGGTACGATCCGCCTATGCGTTCCGGCGGGAGCGACCTTCGCCCGCTACCTGCACCGCGCGGGCGGATGACGGGCGCCGTGGTCCCCGTCGTGGCGATGGCCCTAGCCGCCGCCTGCGCCGCGCCACCGGTGCTGGCGGCGGCGCGGGGGGGCATCCGGCCAGCCGGCAGTCGGGCGCCTGCGCGGCCGGCGGCCGCCGGGGCCACCCTCCGCCTTGGCCGGGTCATCCTCCGCGCGTGCCAGTCCAGGCCGCTGGCGTACTGCGGCCACATCCGCGTACCCCTCGATTACTCGTCCCCGGCGAGCCCGCTGATCAGGATCGGCTTCCGCTGGGTTCCCGCCGCCGGCCGGCCGGCCGGAACCGTGCTGGCCGTCGAAGGCGGCCCCGGCTATTCCTCGATCGGCACTCAGCCGCAGTACCTGGCCATGCTCGGCCCGCTGCGGGGCAGCCGCAACCTGCTCATGGTCGACCTTCGCGGCACCGGCACGTCCACGCCGGTCAACTGCCCGCGCCTGGAGCGCTTCCGCGGCATCGGCCAGTACGGGCCCCGGTTCAACGCTGCGGTGGCCGCATGCGGCCGCATGCTCAACCACACCTGGCGTTACCGTGACGACGCGCCAGGCGGCGGCGGCTGGGTCCGCGCGTCCGACCTGTTCAACACGGCGTACTCGGCGCGGGATGTGTCCCGCGTGCTCACGGACCTGCGTCTTGGCCGGGTCGACCTGTACGGCGACTCGTATGGGAGCTGGTTCGCGCAGGCCTTCGCCTCGCGGTACCCGGGCCAGCTTCGCTCGGTGACGCTTGACTCGACCTACCAGGTGCTCAGCCTCAACCCGTGGTACGTCACCTCGGTGATCACCGCGCGCCGCGCCTTCGGCGCGGCATGCGCCCGCTGGCCCGCATGCGCGCGCGTCGCCCGCCGCGCCGGGTCGGGCTGGACGGTCATCGCCCGCCTGGCCCGCCGACTCCGCCAGGCGCCAGTGACCGGGGAGACCACCACGGCCAGCGGGACCCGCGGCCGGCTGACGGTGAGCCTCATGACGCTGGTCAACCTGGTCAACAACGCGGGCTTCGATCCGGTCGTGTACCGCGACCTTTACGCCGCCGCACTGGCGCTGCTCAGCCACCACGACGCGGCGCCGCTGCTCCGGCTGGCGGCGCTCTCGCTGAGCTTCGACGACACGAACTATCCGCTGCCCGAGTTCAGCGACGGCCTGTACTTCGCCGTGTCCTGTACCGATTACCCGCAGCTGTTCAGCAGGACGGCCCGGCCGTCGGCCCGCGTCCGCCAGTACCGCGCCGCCCTGCGCCGTGAGCCGCCTGAGACGTTCGCGCCGTTCACGGTCTGGCAGTGGACCAATATGGACCAGTACACCGAGGCCTACAACGCCTGCCTGAACTGGCCGGTGCCCGCTCACCTGTTCCCGCCCATAACAAGGCGCCCGCCGCTGGTTCCGGCGCGCCTGCCAGTCCTCATCCTGTCGGCGGACCTGGATTCGCTGACACCGCGCCTCGGCGGCGCCACGCTGGTCACGCGCCAGATGGGCCCGTCGGCACGCCTGGTGACATTCCCCAATCTCACGCACGTCGCGCTCCAGGACGCGAACGATGCCTGCCCCGCCCTGGTGTTCCAGCGCTTCTTGCGCGACCCCGGCAATCTCGCCCATGAGAACGTCTCGTGCGCCCCGCACGTCACGCCGATCCACGCGGTCGCGCGCTATCCGAGGCTGCTCGCCGCCGCCACCCCGGCGAAGCCCAGGCCAGGGAACACGGTCGGCCCGGAGGCGCTCAGGGCCGCGGCGGTGGCTCTGGCGGCCGTCGGCGATGAGATCAGCCGGTACGGCGAACTCAGCGGATACCGTGACTGCGGGCTGCGCGGCGGAACGGTGACCTTCGCCGGCGGCCAGACGGTCGTCATGGACTTCCACGGCGTCCGGTGGGTCATCAACGCCTCCATCGACGGGAAAGCCCGCTGGAACCAGGCCACCGGACTGGTCGTCGCCCGCCTGACGGTGCACCCGGGCAAGGGAGGGCCCATCCATCTGGTGGCTCGCTGGGACGTGTTCGCCGCGCCCGCTCAGCTCGCCATGATCACCGGCGCGGAAGGAGCGGCGCGGCTGGCCGCTGCCGCACCGGCGCCCTGACCCGGGCCCGCGACAGCCGGGCCGGCGATCCGTCAACGAGGGCGGGCGCCACCCACTCCCAGCGCCGCGTGGCCGCGCCGCGAAGTCGCCGCGGGCTCGCGAGCGCGGCAACCGCCGCCACGCCGGACCAGGTCACCCAGCCCAGCGGTGCGCGCCGGCGCGGTGCAACCGGATGGCGAGCCGTATTTCCAGCGCCCGCTCACCGTCCTGCCAGCCGTCCCCGAGCAGCCGCGTGAGCCGGTCGAGCCGCTGCTTGACCGTGTTCACGTGCACATGCAGAGCGTCCTTGGCCCTAGTCAGGTTCCCGTTGCTGGCGAAGTAGGCCTCGATGGTGTGCATCAGCTGGCTCCCCCTGCGGCTGTCATAGCTGAGCACTGGGCCGATCGCGGACTGGATGAACCCGGGAATGTCCTTGCGGTCCGACAACAGCAGGCCCAGGAAGCCCAATTCGCCCGAGGCCGCCGACTCTCCCCGCCGACCCAGCGCGGTCAGGGCGTCCACGACGCGCCGCGCCTCCCGGTAGGCGGCCGGGATGGCCTGCGGGCACCCTGGGACGAGCGCCGATCCCGCGGTCACCGGCCGGCCGGCCGCCGAGTTCAGCGCCCCGGCGGCCTCCCGCACGACCCTGGCGGCATCGGTCCCCGGCAGCAGCAGCACCGCGACGCCATCCTGCTCGGCCGCCAGGCCGTGCCGTGTCGCGGCCAGGTGCGCCACGGCCGGCCGGAGCCGCGACCTGCTCGCCTCGTCCGCGTGGGCCACGATCAGGATGTGCGGCTGGCTGAGGTCGGCCCCCAGCCGAAGTGCCCGGCCGCGGAGTGAGTCGCTGTCGTGCTGCGGGGCGGCGAGCAGGTCGCTCAGCAGCTCGCCGCGCACGCGGTGCTCGGCCTCGGTGACCGACCGGCGCAGCAGGAGCAGGAGAGCGGTCACCATGGCTGCCCGCTCCAGGATCAGCTGGTCGGTCGCGGGCAGGATGTGCCCGGCCCGCAGGACCAGGGTGCCCAGGTGCTCCGATCCGGCGGTCGCGGGCACGGTCCACAGGTTTCCGGTGCGCACCGCGTGGCCGACCGTCCGTGACCTGGCCGCGGCCCTGCGCAGTATCTTCTCGGACGCCAGGGATGACCCGCTCTCCGCGAGCGGGGAGTCGTCGGCGTCCAGGATGATCACGCTGCTGCCCAGGACGTCGGCGACGGCGTGCGCCACATCCTCGGCCCTGCCGCCCGCGAGCACGAGCTCGGTGAACCGGCGGTGGGCCTGTGAGGTGCGCTCCACCGCCGCGCTCTGCTCCCGGATGAGCGCGTTGGCCGCGCTGAGCTCGGCGACGGCAGCCCTAGCCTCCTCCAGCAGGTTCGCCGCGTCGATCGCCACGGCGGCGTGCGCGGCGAGAGAGGACAGCAGGGACACCTCCGCGGGGTTGAACGTGCGGGGCCGGCGGTCGGCGGCGAACAGCACGCCGATGACGCTGTCGCCGAGCATGAGGGGGACGCCGAGGATCGCCACCAGCCCCTCCTCGACCACCCCCCGGTCGATGGTGGGGGTGTGCCTGAACCGCTCGTCGGTCAGGTACGCCGCGCTCGCGTACGGCGTGGCCCGCTCGGCCACCAGGCCGCCGAGCCCTTCACCCATGCCGAGGCGCAGCTGCTGGAAGAACCGCGAGACTGAGCCCGAGGTGACCCGCATGTAGGTGTCGCCCCGGGCGGGGTCGTGGAGCGTCATGTAGGCGACGTCGGCTCCCAGGAGCAGCCGGGCGCGGCGGACAATGGCCCGCAGCACTGAATCCAGGTCGTGCAGGGCCGCCAGGTCGCTGGCCGTCTCGAAGAGCGCGGCCAGCTCCGCCTCCCGGCGGCGGCGCTGATCCAGCTCGTCGCGGACGCGCAGCGCGATCAGCTTCACGTCCTCGAGCTCAGCCAGCTGAGCGGATGTCGCGCCGCGAGCCTGCGCCCTCGCCAGCGGGCGCTCGAAGTCCGCTGCCGGGGCCTCGCGGTCCAGCAGTAGCAGGAACTCGCGGCAACGGGCCAAGAGGGACGAGTCGTCCATGGCCACATTCTGCCGCCTCCCGAAGACCTTCAGTATCGGTTCCAGCCATATCTTTCAGGCCAAGTACGTTGTTCATCGCCATATCAGGTCGGCAGGTGGTCACCTAGCGTTCACCGTCATGGAAGCCAGCTCACCAGGACGGCACATCCCGGGGCGGCACGTCCCCGCCACCGCGGCTCGCGGCGCGCCGCCCGAGGGACAGGTGTGACATGAGACACGCGAGAATTCTTTCCGCCATGGCCGCGGCCTCGCTGATTGCCGGCGTGGCGGCATGCGGCAGCTCCGGCCCCTCTCCCAGCGCGGGGCGCGGGCCGGTCACCATCGGCGAGTCCACCACGCTGTCGGGTGCGATCGCCGAACTCGGCCAGAGCGGCCTGCAAGGAGTGCAGCTCGCAGTGGCCGACATCAACGCGCACGGCGGGCTGCTGGGGCACAAGGTGAAGGTGGTCAGCGCCGACGACGCCGCGACCCCCGCCACGGGCGCCTCCAACGTCCGGTCGATGATCCTCAACGATCACGCCGTGGCAATCTTCGGCCCGGTGTCGAGCGCGGTCGCGGCGGCGGAGGAACCGCTGGCGGCCGAGTACAAGGTGCCGATCTTCTTCCACACCTCCAATGACATCAACCTGATGGGGAAGGGCTTCACCAAGTACGCGTTCCAGGTCGTCCCCAACACCGTCATGGAGTCGCGGGCGGCGGCCGACTACCTCGCGAAGCAGTCGGGCGGCAAGCCGATCACCATCGCCACCTTCGCTCCCGCGTACAGCTTCGGGTATGACACGGTCAGCGGCTTCCTGACCGCGCTCAAGGACCTGCATGTCCACTACAAGCTGGTCGCGCAGGAGTTCCCTCCGCTGGAGGCCCCGAACATCTCCGCCTACCTGTCCAAGATCGTGACCGCCAGGCCGCAGTACCTGTTCAACGCGCAGTTCGGCGGCGACTTGGTCACATTCACCAAGCAGGCCGCCGGGTACGGCCTGTTCGCCAAGACGAAGGTCATCGCGATGTACGACTCGCCCGTGCTCGAGGCGCTCGGGTCCAGCGCGCCCGCCAGCGCGATCGGCTTCGATCGGGCCCCGTTCTGGGCGATCCCTGGCCTGGGCGCGTTCAACAGGGAATTCCATGCCAGGTACGGGGCCTGGCCGTCGGAGTGGGCGATCCTGGCCTACACCGCCGTGCAGACCTGGGCCTACGGCGTCAAGCGGGCGCACAGCTTCGGCGGCGACGCGGTGTCGGCGGCGCTGGCCGGGGCCACCGTGCCGACGATCCGCGGCGACATCACGATCCGGGCGTGCGACCACCAGGCCGAGATTCCCGAGTACGTCGGCGTCGTCGCGAGCAAGCCCGATCCCTCCTATGGCGAGATCCTGTGGGATCCCTCGTCACTGTTCGCCGCCCCGTTCGCCACCATCGACCTGTCGTGCGCGCAGGTCGAGGCGCTGCGCGGCTGAGCACCGCATGATGCCCACCGCGATCATCGACACCGTGGGGGTGCTGAGCACGGCCGGCGCGCTGTTCATCGTGTCGGCCGGGCTCACCCTCGTGTTCGGCGCGATGCGGCTGATCAACATCGCCCACGGAAGCTTTTACATGTACGGCGCCTTCCTGCTCACGACCATCGCCGGGGCCGGGACCGGACTCCGGTTCTGGCTGGCGGTGGTGGCGGCGACGATCGTTGTGGCGCTGATCGGGGCAGCGGTGGAACTGGTGATCATGCGGCGCGTCTACGATTCCGAGCACCTCACCCAGCTGATCGCCACCTTCGGGTTGTTCCTGATCTTCGCTGACCTGGCGCTGCACTTCTGGGGCGACAACAGCAGGACGGCGAATCCGCCTGCGGCGTTCGCGGGCCAGGTGGCCATCGGCGGAGCCGTATTCCCGGCCTATGACCTGGTGGTGATCGCAGCCGCGGTGGCGGTCGGCCTGGGCCTGTGGGTTCTGCTGCAGCGCAGCGGCCTCGGCTGGCGCATCCGGGCGGCCGTCGAGGATCCCGAGACCCTCCAGGCGGGCGGCACCAATCTGCCCCTGCTCCGGACGGGCATGTTCACCATGGGAGCCCTCCTGGCCGGGCTCTCGGGGGCGATCGTCGCCCCGCAGGTCGCGGTGGCACCCGGCATGGACAGCTCGATCGTGGTCGCGGCGTTCATTGTGGCCATCATCGGAGGGCTCGGGTCGGTGCCCGGGGCGGCCCTCGGCGCGCTCATCATCGGCGCCGCGGAGACGATCGGGACGATCGTGGCCCCGACCTGGGCCTCCAGCTTCATCTACCTGGCCATGATCGCCGTGCTGGTGGCCCGGCCGTCCGGCCTGCTCGGCATTCCGGAGCGCCGCCAGTGACCGTCGCGAGGCAGGTCCTCCAGGCCGTCGCGCGGGCCGCCGCGGGCGCCCGCCGCGTCCGCGCGAGCCAACCCGGCGGCGCCCTGGCGCCGCCCGCCGCCAGGGCCACCGGGCTGGCCGGCGTCGCTGCCGTACTGGTGGCCTTCGGATTCCTGCTCGGCGCCAGCAGCCTGCTCACCCTTGAGGAAGCGGTCGGGCTCGCCCTGTTCGCGGTGGCGACCAACCTGCTGGTCGGCTACGCAGGCCTGGTTTCGTTCGGCCAGGCCGCCTTCTACGGCCTCGGCGCCTATACGGTCGCGCTTAGCTGGCAGCACTACAACTGGCCGTTCTGGCTCACGTTCACGCTGGCACCCGTGCTGGGGGGAGCCGCCGCTTTCCTCGTGGGCCTGGTGGCCCTCCGCGCGCGGTTCCTGTACTTCGCCTTGCTGACCCTGGCCTTCTCGCAGCTCTTCTACGAGATCGCCGAGAACCAGTACCACTTCACCAGCGGCGCCAACGGCGTCTTCGGTCCCATGGTGCCGTCGGCGCTCGCGCAACCGCGGGCCGGGTACTTCTTCGTTCTCGCGGTGGTGGCCGCCTGCCTGGCGATCCTGTGGAAGGTGACCGCGTCGTCGTTCGGGTTGACGCTGCGGGCCATCAGGGAGAATCGCGCCCGGGCCGAGGCGCTGGGGATCAACGTCTTCCGTCAGGAGCTGATCGCCTTCGTGATCTCCGGGGTGTTCTGCTCGCTCGCCGGAACGCTGTTCGTGGTGTACAGCCAGTCCGCGTATCCCGAACTGCTGGACTGGCAGCAGTCAGGATACGCGGTGTTCATGGTGGTCATCGGCGGCATGTTCACATTCCTCGGCCCAGCGCTGGGAGCCGTCATCTACACGGTGGGTCAGCAGTTCCTCATCAGCCGGACGGCGGATTGGCAGCTAATCCTCGGCGCGGTGCTGCTGCTCATCGTCTTGTTCCGCCCCGACGGCCTCGCCGGGCTCGCCGACTCGGCGGCCCGCTGGCTGGCTCAGCGCGTTCCCGCCGTCATGCGCCGCGGGGCGCCTGGCAGCAAGGCCCCGCCGCGGGTGGCTCCGGTGGCGTCAGCCTCGGAAGGTGAACCTCAGCATGCCGCGAGAGTGCCCGGTGACGAGCGCGAATAGCGGCGCCGGAGCGGCCGCTCCTCCGCCCGGCCCGGCGCCAGTTCCCGTCCTGCTTGAAGCTCGGCGCCTGGTCCGCGACTTCGGCTCGTTCCGCGCGGTGAACGACGTGAGCCTGCGCGTGGCGGAGGGCACCATCCACTCGGTGATCGGGCCCAATGGCGCCGGAAAGACGACGCTCTTCCGGCTGCTGACCGGCATTCACCGGCCCACGTCCGGCAGGGTGCTGCTGGACGGAAGGGACGTCACGGGACAGGCGCCGCACGCCATCGCCCGCCGGGGGCTCGCTCAGTCCTTCCAGCTCACGACCATCTTTCCCCGCCTCACCGTGCTGGAGTCGGTGCAGGCCGCCATCGTGGCCGCCAGCGGGCACCGCGCCGACTTCGTGAGCCGGTTCCACCGTTCCACCGTTCCGGAGGCCATGCGGGTTCTCGGCCGGGTTGGCCTGGCCGATCACGCCCGCACGCTGGCCGGCACTCTGTCCCACGGCGACCAGCGAGCGCTTGACGTGGCCCTTGCCCTGGCCACCAAGCCCAAAGTGCTGCTCCTGGACGAGCCCACGGCCGGCATGTCCGAGGCCGAGACCGAACGGACGATCGCGCTGATCGCCGACCTCGTCCGCACCGGGGGTATCACCGTCCTGTTCTCCGAGCACGACATGGACATCGTGTTCGGGATCTCCGACCGCGTCACCGTGCTCCATCAGGGCCGCGTCATCGCGGAGGGAACCGGCCCGCAGGTCCGCGCGAACGAGGAAGTCACTGCGGTCTACCTGGGCGGTTCCGGCTGGGGGATGCAACGTGATGCTTGAGCTCGTCGACGTTCACACCTACTACGGCTCCAGCCACGTCCTGCAGGGCGTGGACCTCACGGTGGGCGCCGGGGAGGTGGTGGCGCTGCTCGGCCGCAACGGCGCGGGCAAGACGACCACCTTGCGGAGCATCACAGCCCTCACCCGGCCCCGCTCCGGACGCGTCGTGCTGGCGGGCCGGGACATAACCTCCCGCCCCCCACATGTGATCGCCCGGGCGGGCGTCGCGTACGTGCCCAGCGGCCGCCGGGTGTTCTCGCAGCTGACAGTCGCCCAGAATCTCGCGCTGGCCGCGCGCGGATGCCCTGGCCGCGCCGGTCCCTGGACCATCCGGCGGGTCTACGACACGTTCCCCGCCCTCGCCGAGTTGTCGGCGCGCCGCGCCGGCTTCCTGTCGGGCGGGGAACAGCAGATGCTCAAGCTCGGGCGTGCCCTGCTGGCGCAGCCGGACGTGCTCTTGCTCGATGAGCCAACGGAGGGATTGTCGCCGACCATGGTGGACGCGCTCGGCGGATGGCTGAACCTGCTGCGGAAAGCTGCGCTGAGCGTCCTGCTGACCGAGCAGAGCGCGGTGTTCGCCCTGCGCCACGCCGACCGCGGCTACATCCTCGAGAAAGGCCGAGTCCGCGCCCACGGGCCGGCCCGGCGAATGATCGACAGCAGGGAACTGCACGACTTCCTGGGGGTCGGCCGAGGTGGCGATCCGCCGGATGGCTCGGCCACGGAGGGACGGCGATGAACGGCACGGGCAGACGTGGAACCGCCGAGATGGCAGGCCGGCTCGCCCTGGTCACCGGCGGGGCGAGCGGGATTGGCGCGGCCTGCGCCACTCGGCTGGCCGCGGACGGAGCCCAGGTGATGGTCGCGGACATCGACATGGAGGCGGCCACCAAGGTGGCGGCGGCCATCGGCGGGATCGCCCGCCAGGTCGACCTGGCGGATCCCGCCTTCGACGCGGACGCGCTCGCCGGCCATGCCGACATACTGGTGAACTGCGCGGGCATCCAGCACGTAGCCCCGCTGCAGGAATTCCCAGTGGACATGTTCCGGCGGATCCTCGGCGTGATGTTGGAAGCCCCCTTCCGGCTCGCCCGGGCCGCCCTGCCGCACATGTACCGGAGGGGCTGGGGGCGGATCGTAAGCATCTCCTCGGTGCACGGCCTGCGGGCCTCTCCCTACAAGGCCGCCTACGTCGCGGCCAAGCATGGCCTGGAGGGGCTGTCCAAGGTGATCGCGCTGGAAGCCGGGCAGTGCGGGGTCACGTCCAACACGGTGTGCCCCGCCTACGTGCGCACCCCGCTCGTGGAGCGCCAGATCGGCGACCAGGCCCGCGTCCATGGCATCTCCCCCGATCAGGTGGTGCGCGAGATCATGCTGGCCGAGCCCGTGATCAAGCGGCTGATCGAACCCGAGGAGGTCGCCGAGCTGGTCGCCTACCTCTGCTCCCCGCAGGCCTCGTTCGCCAACGGGGCCTCCTGGATCCTCGATGGCGGATGGACCGCCCGGTAGGCGGCACCCTCACTGAGGGCGCGCCCGCGTGCCATGCCTCCGCCTGCGTGTCCCCGGGCCGGCGGCTTACCATCTGTCCTGTTGCCGTCACGGCCGCCTGGGAGATCGCCGTCCCGCCGAGTCGGCGCGTCTGGGCGCGGCCGGGCGACGGCGTGCCTGACCGGTGGCCGACAGGAAGGCGAGCCATGGCCCTGCCCAGCCTCGGCGTGCAACCCGTGGAGCAGTCCAGGAGCAAGGGCCTCAAGCCGGGCGCCCTGGGCCTCGCGTCCAGCGTGGCCATCGGCGTGGCCTCGACCGCGCCCGCGTACAGCCTGGCGGCGACCCTCTTCTTCGTGGTGGCCGCCGTCGGGCTGAAGTCCCCGCTGGTCGCCCTGCTGGCGTTCGTGCCGATGCTGCTGTGCTCGATCGGCTTCAGCGAGCTGAACAAGGCCGACCCCGACTGCGGGACCACGTTCATCTGGGCAGCGCGCGCGTTCGGGCCGAGGACGGGCTGGGCCGGCGGCTGGGCGATCGTCGCCTCCGACGTGCTGGTCATGGCCAGCCTGGCCCAGGTCGCCGGGCAGTACGTGTTCTTCCTGGCCCAGGGGCCGGGCAGCGCGATCGGCGCGGACGCCTCCGGCGGCTGGGTGCTGCTGGCCGGCATCTCGTGGATCGTCGCCATGACCTACATCTGCTACCGCGGCATCGAGATCTCGGCCAGGTTCCAGAAGGCGCTGCTGTCCGTCGAGATCATCATGCTGCTGGCCATGTCCGGCACGGCGCTGGCCCGGGTCCTCGGCGGCCACCCGCCGGCGGGCTCGGCGCGCCCCAGCCCCGCCTGGCTGTCACCGTCCCACGTCCCGGTCTCGGCCCTGGTCTCCGGGATCATCCTGATGCTGTTCATCTACTGGGGCTGGGACACCTCCCTGTCGGTGAACGAGGAGACCGCGGACAAGTCGCGCACGCCGGGCAGGGCGGGGATCATCTCGACCGTCCTGCTGGCCGGCATCTACGTGATCGCGATCACCGCGGTGCAGGCCTTCGCCGGCATCGGAGGCAAGGGAGTCGGGCTGACGAACCCGGCGCACCAGTTCGATGTGCTGTCGGTCGCCGGGGGCGCGATCTTCGGCACCAGCGGGCTCGGCACGGTGCTGTCCCGCCTGCTGATCCTCATGGTGCTCAGCTCGGCCGCCGCCTCGACCCAGACCACGATCCTGCCGACGGCCCGCACGACGCTGTCGATGGCCGCGTACGGCGCGCTGCCCGAGCCGTTCGCCCGGATCAACCCCCGGTACCTGACGCCGGCGGTGTCCACGGTCGTGATGGGCGCGATCTCGATCGGCCTGTACGTGCCGCTGAACTATATCTCCCACGGCAACCCGATCGCCGACGCGGTCACCGCGATCGGGCTGTACGTCGCGTTCTACTACGGGCTGACCGCGTTCTCCTGCGTCTGGTACTACCGGGCGACGCTGGCCACCAGCTTCCGGGCGCTGCTGATGCGCGGCATCCTGCCCGGGCTGGGCGGGGTGATGATGTACGCCGCGGGCTGCTACAGCCTGCAAAGCGACTGGGTGGCCTCCAACAGCTACACCATGTGGACAGTGCCGTTCCTGCACTGGAGGATCGGCGGCATCTTCGTCATCGCCGCGCTCGCCGCGCTCGCCGGGGTGGCCGGCTTCGCCCTCATGCGGGCGACCTCCCCCGCCTTCTTCCGCAAGCAGACGCTCACCAGGACCATCACCATGCTGATCTCCAACCCTGAGCTGTGACACCTCCGGCAGGCGCGCCGGCCAGCCGGCCGGCCTGGCCGGTCCGGTCCGGGACGGTCCCCGCGCTCGCCGACGCCTTCAGCGCCAGGCCGGACACCGCCCCGGGCCTCGCGGCGGCGCTGCCGGCCGGGGCCGCGGTGGCGCTTGTCCCCGGCAGCGCCGCGGCTGGCCAGGGCCGCGCCGCGGCCGTCGCCGGCCGGGCGCCCTCGCCGCCGGCGGCAGGCGGGCAGGCGGCGGCTCCCGCCACGCGGGACTGGCCGAGGTCGTCGGGGAAGACCCAGCTCGCCGCGGCCTTCGCCGAGTCGCTGTGGCAGTCCGGCGGAGTGGACCTGCTGGTCTGGATCGACGCCACGAGCCGGGCCAGCGTGCTCTCCGGCTATGCGGCGGCGACCGCCGCGGTGACCGGCCGGGCCCAGGTGAGCACCTGCGAGTCCGTCGCCGCGCAGTTCCTCAGCTGGCTCGGCGAGACCACCCGCCCGTGGCTGCTGGTCCTCGATGACCTGGCCGATCCGGCGAGCCTGCGGGACCTGTGGCCGGCTGGCCCGGCCGGCCGGGTGCTGGTGACCTCCGCCGACGCCACGGCCGTCCCCGGGGGGATCCCGGTCGTGCCGGTCGGGCCGTTCAGCGTGCGCGAGGCCGTCAGCCACCTGAACGGGCGCCTGTCGGGTGACCCGGACAAGCGGCACGGCGCGGTCGAGCTGGCCCAGGAACTGGACCTGGAGCCGGTCGCCCTGGCTCAGGCCAGCGCGGTGATCGCCGGCTCGCCGCTGACGTGCCGCGAGTACCGGGATCACTTCGGCCGCAGGCGCGAGCAGCTGGCGCAGTCCTCCGGCGCGTGGCCGGCGGCGGCCGCGGTGACGTGGACGCTCTCGCTCGACCGTGCGGACCAGCTGGTCCCGGGCAGCGCGGCGCGCTCGCTCCTGGCCCTGGCCGCCGTGCTGGACGGCCACGGCATCCCCCGGACCGTCCTGACCGCTCCCGCCGCTGCCGATCACCTCGCCGGCGCCGGGAGCCCTCAGGCGGGCGGCGACCGCGCCACCGCGGCCCTGGACGCGCTGGCGGCCCTGGAGCAGGCAGGCCTGCTGGCCGTCGAGCACGCGACGGCGCCGCCGCTGGTCCGGATCAGTCCCGTGCTGCAGCCGGCGGTGCGGGCCTCGCTGCCCGAGAGCCTGCTGCGCGGCGCGGCCCGGGCGGCGGCAGACGCGCTGCTCCAGGCCTGGCCGGAGCAGGAGCCGCCCGGCTGGCCCTCGTCCGGCCTGCGGTCCTGCGCGGCGGCGCTGCGGCGGGCCGGGGGGAGCCTGCTGTGGGCCGGCGGCTGCCATCGCGTGCTGATCCGGGCGGGGGACAGCCTGGACCGTGCCCGCCTGACCGGGCCCGCGGCGGACCACTGGCGGGACGTGGCCACGACCTGCGCCCTCCTGCTGGGCGAGGGTCATCCGGACACGATGCTGGCCGTCCGGCGGCTCGCCGGCGCCTGCCTCGCGGCCGGGCAGGCCGGCGAGGCCGTCCGGTGGCGCCAGTGGCTGCTCGGCAGCCTGAGCCACCGGCTGGGGCCGGACCACCCCGAGGTGGCGGACGCCCGCCGCCACCTGGGCAACGCCCTGGTGGCGGCGCGGGAACTCCCGGCGGCGATCGCCGCCTTGGAGCGCGCGGCCGCCGGGCTCGAGCGGCTTCACGGCCCCGGGCACGCCGAGGCGCTGGACGCGAGGGACGACCTCGCCGCCGCCTACCTGGCCGCGGGCAGGCACGTCGACGCCCTCACCGCCTGCCGGCGCACGCTGGCCGACCGCGAGCGCGCGCAGGGGGCCCGCCACCCGAAGACGATGGCGACCCGGCACGGCCTGGCTCGCTCATTGCTGGCCGGCGGCCGCGCCCGGGAGGCGGTCGCGGCCTACCGGCGGGTGGTGGCCGACCGGGAACGCGTCCTCGGGCCCGATCACCCGGACACCCTCGCGGCGCTGAGCGGCCTCGCCTCCGCGTACCAGGAGACGGGCAGGGCCGTGGCGGCCGAGCTGGCCTGCGAGCGGGCCTGGGCGGGCTCCGAGCGGGTGCTCGGCCCGCGCGACCCCGGCACGCTGCGGATCCGCGCCCAGCTGGCCCGGCTCTACCAGCGGCTCGGACGCTACGGGGACGCCCGCGTGCTGCTGCGCGACACCGTTCACCGCCTGGAACGGATCGTGCCCGGGGACGACCCGCTCATCGCTGAGCTGCGCCAGAGCCTGGCCGACATCGGCGAGGAGTAGGCGCGCGCGGCCCGGGCCGCCCCGCCGTGCGCCGGGTCAGTGACGCGCCGGGCCTGCCCCCGGCCCGGCGAGCCAGGCGCGGATCTGGTCCGCGTGCTGGCCGAGCGTCGGCGGGGGCAGGTGGGCCGCCCGGCCCCGCTCGGCGCCACCGGCCTCGAAGCGAAGCGGCGGCCCGGGCAGCGTGACCGGCCCGAGGGCGGCGTGGTCGACCTCGATCAGCAGTCCCTGCGACCTGGTCTGCTCCCACGTGTAGACCTCGCGCAGGTCCCGCACCCGCCCGGCCGGCACGCCGATCGCGGCCAGGGTGGCGAGCACCTCGTCGGCCGGCCGGTCGCCGAAGGCGGCGCCGACCGCGGCGTTCACCGCCTCGTGGTCACGGACCCGGTCCGCGTTGCGCGCCCATTCCGGCCGGTCCAGGCCGAACGCGGGCGCCAGCCGCCGCCAGAGCGCGTCGCTGCCCACGCCCATCTGCACCCAGCCGTCGGCCGCCCGGTACAGGCCGTACGGGCAGATCGACGGGTGGTGGTTGCCGACCAGGCCGGGCACCTCGCCGGCCACCGTGTACCTGGTCCCCTGGTAGGCGTGCGCCCCGATCACCGCGGCGAGCAGGCTGGTCCGCACCACCTGGCCGCGCCCGGTCCGCTCCCGCTCGCGCAGCGCGGCGGCCACGCCGTACGCGCCGTACATCCCGGCGAGGATGTCGCCGATCGGCACCCCCACGCGGGTGGGCTGGTCCACACCGGTGACCGACATGAGCCCGCCCTCGCCCTGGGCGATCTGGTCGTATCCCGGCCGGTCCCCCTCCGGCCCGTCATGGCCGAACCCGGTGATCGACAAGATCACCAGCCCGGGGTTGAGCGCGTGCAGCCGCGCCACGCCGAACCCGAGCCGGTCGAGCACTCCGGGGCGGAAGTTCTCGACCAGCACGTCGCCCCGGCGGACCAGCTCGGTGAGCACCGCCCTGCCGTCGTCGGACTTCAGGTCGAGCGCGATCGACTCCTTGTTCCTGTTGCACGACAGGAAGTAGGTCGAGTGCTCCCGGCCGTCACTGCCCGCGGCGAACGGCGGCCCCCACCCCCGGCTGTCGTCCCCCTCGGGCGGCTCGACCTTGATGACCCGGGCGCCCAGGTCGCCGAGCATCATCGCGGCGTGCGGCCCGGCCAGTGCCCGGGAGAGGTCGACGACGACGATCCCGTCCAGCGGCCCGTTCACCCACCCGAGATTACCGGCCCGGACCCGCCGGCGAGGGGCCGCCGCTTCCGTGCGCGGGCGGCCGCGATGGCGATGGCCGCGCCCGGGCGCAATCCGGCGGCCTTGCCGCGAGGTCGCCCGGGCGGCGGGTCAGCCCAGCCCGGGGAACAGGTGGCCGGCGACCTCGATCAGGAGCTGGATGCCGTCGTTGCGCAGCACCTGCTCGTCGGCGGCCAGGCCGGGGGCGGGCAGGCCGAGCCACCTGGCCAGCTCCAGGCCGGCGAACAGGGCCGCCCTGGGCAGCGCGGGCAGCAGGGCCGCGTCCGGCACCTGGTAGGCGGGAACCGGCCGCGGGGTCACCTGCGGCCAGTCCTCGGGCGGCCGCGGCCGCTCCAGCGTGAGCACGGGCGCCAGGTCGGGCGCCGCGGCGTCCCGGCCGGTGAGCGGAGGGCCCAGCGACCAGCGCCGGCGCAGCGTGGTGATCACTGAGCTGTTGTGGAACACCTCCGTGCGGACGGCCCGTTCCGGGATCCAGGGCGAGATCGCGACCGCCGGCACCCGCACGCCCGCTCGGGTGAACGTGAAGCCGAGCTGGCCGGGCGGCGCCGACGGGTCGGGCGGCGCGGCGGCGGGCGGCGGGACGTGATCGTAGGTGCCGCCGTGCTCGTCGAACGTGACCAGCAGCAGCGTGTCGTAGGCGTGGGCGCCTGAGCCGCGGATCGCGTCGTAGACCCTGGCGAGCAGCGCCTCCCCGCCGATCAGCGAGGACGGCGGGTCCATCCGCGCCCCGGGGAACATCACGTCGAACGCCGGGTGCATGTCGTTGTGCCCGTAGATCAGGTTCGGCTCGATGAACGAGTACGCCGGCAGCCTCCCGCCCGCCGCGTCCTCGTAGAAGCGGTCGGTCGAGGAGAAGTGCGTCGCGAACCTGGAGAGCAGCCGCCGCGCGTGGATGATCCCGGTGACCGAGACGTGGCTTGGCGGGTCGCAGTACACCCGCCAGGACAGCCCGTGCGCGTCCAGCCGGTCGAAGATCGTCTCGGCGGTGTTGAACAACGGGAACGCCTCGGGCGGGGAGGCGTTGACGACGTAGCCGGAGGAGGTGGCCGCGTGCAGGAACGACCGGTTCGCGAACGTCTCCGTGGGCACGTCGCAGAACCAGTGGTCGAACGTCGCGAACCCCCTGGCCAGCGCCGACAGCACCGGCATCTGCCCGGGCGCGTACCCGGTCATGATCTGGCCGTACTCGGCCGGCCCGGGCATTCTCCCGGTGAACGCGAGCGTGGCGCTGATGTAGTCCGTGACGAACCCGTCCATCGTGGGCGCCGGCGAGGGGCCGGCCGGGGCGTTGTACGGCGCCGCCATGGCGCCGGCGAGCCTGCCCCGGTTCGACGGCGGGTCGATCAGCCCGAACAGCTGCGTGTTGACGTGCTGGTACTCCTCGCCCGGGTCGGGCGAGGGGGTGTTCATGCCTGCGGCCACGCCGTAGCCGATCCGGCCGGGCCCGCCCGGCGCCCACCCGGGGACCGGGTTGGACAGGTCCCGGCCGGCCACGCCCTCGAACGCGGGCACCTCGCCGGGCTGGTAGAGGCGGCCGAGCAGGTTGTCGAACGACCGGTTCTCGAACATGATCACGACGATGTGATCGAGCGCGGCGGCGCGGTCCGGTCGCGGCATGGCCGCCACCCTTCGTCATCCTTCGCGGCAGCGCCGCGGCAATCCTTCGCGGCAGCGCCGCGGCGGGGGACGCGCCCCACCCTAGGGCGCGGCGGGGGTCCCGCGCGAGCCGGATCGCGCCGCGGATGGGCGCCGCCGCGCGGGCGCGGGCGATCAGCGGCCGAGCACCGCTCCGGCGAGGACCCGGTAGGCGCCCATCGGATCCGCGCCCGGGGCGGTGAGCAGCTGGACGCAGACATGGTCGGCGCCGGCCGCCAGGTGCTCGCCGAGCCGCACGGCGACCCGCTCCGGCCCGCCGTGCGCGACCAGCGCGTCGATCAGCGCGTCGCTCCCGCCGTCGGCCAGGTCAGCCTCGGACCAGCCGAGGCGGCGCAGGTTCGAGGTGTAGTTGACCAGACCTAGGTAGGGGGTGCGGACCCGCTCCCGCCCCAGCGCCCGCGCGGACGCCGGATCCGGGTCGATGACCGCCTTGTGCTCGGGGGCCAGCAGCGGCGCCGGCCCCAGGATCTGCCGGGCGAGCCGGCTGTGGCCGGCGGGGACCAGGTAGGGGTGGGCGCCCGCGGTCCGCGCGGCCGCCAGGCGCAGCATCCGCGGGCCGAGCGCGGCCAGCACCGTGCCGGCGGCCGGGACCCCGCCGGCCTCCAGCGCATCCAGGTAGCGCTGGGTCGCGTCGTACGGCCTGGCGTACCCGGCGGTCGCCTCGGGGTGGCCGATGCCGACGCCGAGCAGGAACCGCCCGGGGTGGCGCTCCTGGATGCGGGTGAACGAGCCTGCCACCTGGCGCGGGTCGCTGGCCCAGATGTTCACGATGCCGGTCGCGACGATGATCCTCGTCGTCGCGGCGAGGAGCTCCGCCGCGGCCGCCAGGTCACCGGGGGGAGAACCGCCGAGCCAGAGCGCGCCGAAGCCGAGCTCCTCCAGTCCGGCCGCCAGCGCCGGGGTGACCATCCTGGCCGGCCGCCAGATGCCGTACCTGCCGAGGCGCTCCCGCAATCCCGTCATGATCCCAGCATGCACTCGGGACCTTCGGCACTGCGCACGGCGCGCCCGGGCGGGCAGCCTGGGAGGCAGGGGATTCTTCCGGGAGGGCGGACGATGACGTGCAGGAGTGCCGCCGGCCGCGCCGCGGCCGGCCTGGGGCTGGCCGCCGGGATGCTCGCCGTGAGCTACCCGGCCTGGCGGAACCGGTGCCTGACCTGGGGCGCGACCCCCGACGAGGTCGCCATGAACCTGCCGGGCGACGACCTGCTGCCCAGCGCCGGAACGGTCACCACCCGGGCGATCGGCATCCGGGCGCAGCCGCGGGACATCTGGCCGTGGCTGGTCCAGATGGGCAGCGGCCGCGCCGGGGCCTACAGCTACGACTGGGTCGAGAACCTGCTCGGCCTGCAGATGCACAGCGCCGACGTGATCTTGCCGCAGTTCCAGGATGTCAAGCTGGGCGACGAGCTCCCGCTGGGGAGGGACGAGCGGATGCGCGTCGAGGTCCTCGACCCGGAGCGCGCCTTCACGCTGCGCCACACCAGCGGGCAGTGGGTCTGGATCTTCGCGCTGCTTCGCCAGGACGGGCAGACCAGGCTGGTCAGCCGCAACAGGTTCACCCTGCCGATCGCCAGCGGCCTGCGGCGGAGCCTGTACCTGCTGCTCATGGAGCCGGGCAGCCTGGTGATGGAGCGCAAGATGCTGCTCGGCATCAGGCAGCGCGCGGAGCGCCTGGCCGCCGAGCGCGAGCCGGCGGCCTCGTTCTCCCACCCGAACGGCGGCTGAGCGGCGCGGGAGGCCGCGCCCGGTCAAGGTGGCCCCGGGGCCGCGCCCGGCGGCGGCCCGGCTAGGCGACCAGCACGGCGGCGCCGGTGACCCGGTCGGCCGCCAGGTCGGCGAGCGCGCGGTCGGCGGATCCGAGGGGGTAGGTGGTGACGCTGACTCTCGGCCGCAGCCGGCCGGCCAGGCGGAGGAACTCCTCGGCGTCGCTCCGGGTATTGGAGGTCACGCTGCGCAGCGTGCGCTCCTGGAACAGGTCGGCCTGGTAGTCCAGGGACGGGATGCCGGACAGGTGGATGCCGGCGATCGCCAGCGTGCCCCCCCGGTCCAGGGCGCGCAGCGCCGGGGGGACCAGGTCGCCGGCCGGAGCGAAGATGATCGCCGAGTCGAGCGGCTCGGGCGACGGGTCGAACGAGTCCTGCGCCGACGCCGCGCCCAGCTCACGGGCCAGGTCCCGGGCGGCCGGCGCGCGGGTGAAGACGTGGACCTCTGCGCCTGAGGCGATCGCGAGCTGCACGGTCAGGTGCGCCGACCCGCCGAACCCCCAGACGCCCAGCCGGCCTCCCGGCGGCAGCTCGGCCCGGCGCAGCGCGCGGTACCCGATGATGCCCGCGCACAGCAGCGGGGCGAGCTCGGCATCGCTGAACCCGGGGGGCAGCGGGTGAACGTAGGCGTCCGCGGCGGTGAGGTACTCGGCGTACCCGCCATCGCGGTCCCACCCCGTGTAGACCGAGCCGGGGCACAGGTTCTCGCTGCCCCGGCGGCAGTACCGGCAGGAGCCATCGGTCCCGGCCAGCCACGCCACGCCGACCCGGTCACCGGGGCCGAACCTGGCCGCGCCCGGCCCGGCCGCGACGACCTCGCCGACCACCTCGTGGCCTGGGGTGACGTCGGGCCGGCGCGGCGCCAGGTCGCCCTCGGCCAGGTGCAGGTCGGTCCGGCAGACCCCGCAGCAGATCACCCGGATGAGCAGCTCGCCCGGGCCGGGCTCGGGAACCGGGCGCTCGGTCAGCCGCAGCGGCCCGCCCGCGACCGGCCCCGGCTGGTGGACCACCCATGCCCGCATGATCCGAGCATAGGACGGCCTGGGCTGCGGGCGCCCGCGCGGCGTGATGTCATGGCGGGGTGAGCCGTCCGCTGCTGAACCGTGCCCTCGCAGGCATGGGGACCACGATCTTCGCCGAGATGAGCGAGCTGGCCGCCGCCACCGGCGCCGTCAACCTCGGCCAGGGCTTCCCCGACACCGACGGGCCGGCGCAGGTCGCGCGCGCCGCGGCCGAGGCCATCCTGGCCGGGCGCGGCAACCAGTACCCGCCAGGCGCCGGGGTCCCCGAGCTGCGCCGGGCGGTCGCCGCGCACCAGCGCAGGTTCTACGGAACCGAGCTCGACCCGGACGCCCAGGTGCTGGTCACCGCCGGGGCGACCGAGGCGATCGCCGCGGCGCTGCTTGCCCTGGTCGAGCCGGGCGACGAGGTGATCGCGTTCGAGCCGTACTACGACTCCTACGCGGCCTGCGTCGCGCTGGCCGGCGGGACCAGGGTGCCGGTGACCCTCCGCCCGCCCGGCTTCCGGCCGGACCTGGACGAGCTGCGCGCCGCGGTGACCGGCCGCACCCGGGCCATCCTGCTCAACACCCCTCACAACCCGACCGGCTCGGTCTTCACCGCGGGCGAGCTGGCCGTGATCGCCGAGCTCGCCTGCGAGCGGAACCTGCTGGTGATCTCCGACGAGGTCTACGAGCACCTGGTCTACGAGGGCGAGCACGTGCCGATCGGCACGCTCCCCGGCATGGCCGCCCGCACCGTCACAATCAGCTCGGCCGCCAAGACGTTCTCGTTCACCGGGTGGAAGATCGGCTGGGTGACCGGGGCTCCGGAGGTGGTGGCGGCGGTGCGCACCGCCAAGCAGTTCCTCACCTACGTCAGCGGCGGGCCGTTCCAGTACGCGATCGCGGAGGCGCTGGGCCTGCCGGATGAGTACTACCGCGGCGTCGCGGCGGACCTGCGGGCCAAGCGCGACCTGCTCTGCGCCGGGCTGGCCGAGGTGGGGTTCGAGGTCTACCCGCCGCAGGGCACCTACTTCGTCACCACCGACATCCGGCCGTTCGGCCTCCTCGACGGCCTGGAGTTCTGCCGCGGCCTGCCCGCATCCGCAGGCGTGGCGGCCATTCCCAGCGTAGTCTTCTACGACAACCGGGATGCCGGACTGCCGCAGGTGCGGTTCGCGTTCTGCAAGCGCGAGCCGGTGCTCCGCGAGGCACTGGCCCGCCTCGCCGCGCTGCGGCGCGCCCAGCCGCCCGCCGCGGCCGTGACCAGCGCGTGATCCGATGCCGAGCCGGCGCCCGTGACAATGCCAGGCTCGTCCGGATAACATGCCGTCACCAGTTGGTTGCGGTTTCTGGCCGATGAGTGCTGTCCGATTTCGGGTGATCTAGCATCTGCCGCGCACCCGCGGCGCGCTGGCCGAGCGAGAGGGAGCCGGATGTCCGAGGTGTCGTTCGAGCACGCCGACCAGGCGCGCGCGGCGCTGCAGGCGATCGTGACCGATCCGCAGCACGGGGTCGCGGCGCTGTCCAGCTCGCAGACGATGGCGAACCTGCTCAAGGACCTGCTGCCGGACGCGCCGCGTGAGAAGAGCATCCTGGTGGCGGCGGCCGAGGCGGGCCTGGCGGGCACGCTGCGCGATCACGTGGCGCAGGGCATGGACCCGGCGACGGCGATCCGGCTGGCCGCCTCCTCGTTCTCCGCCAGCACGCCGTTCACCCCGGACGCCTGCGCCTGGGTGGCGAACGAGCTGGCGATCGCCCTCGGGATCGTCCCGGCGAGCTCCCGGCCCCCGGCCGGCCCCGGCGCGGCTGCGGCGGCGCCGACGAGCCCGCCCCCCGGGTTCGCCGCCGGGGCGCAGGGGCTGCCGACGCAGGTCGCGCCGGGCGGGGCGGGCGCTCCGGCAGGCGGGACGCCGCTCGCGGGCGCGCCGATGGGCGGGCCACCAGCGATGGGGGCCGGGTTCGCGCCCGGCCAGTTGCCGACCCAGGGAGCCGGGCAGCCCCCGCCCGGCCCCACGGGCCCGATGGGCGGGACGCCGGGCGCCTTCGGGGCTTGGCCGGGCGGCGCCCCGGCCGGCTACGGGCAGCCCGGCTACGGGCAGCCCGGCTACGGGCAGCCCGGAGGGTTCGGGCCCGGAGGGTTCGGGACCGGGCAGCCCCCGGTCAGGCCGCCGAACCGCAGGCGCGGGCTGGTCATCGGCGGCGGCGCGGCCGCCGTGGTCGTCCTGGCGGTCGTGCTCGCCGTCGCCCTCAGCGGCGGGCCGGGCCCCAAGCCCCGGCCCACGCCCGGGCCCACGCCCGGCCCGACGACCTCCACCCCGGCGCCGCCGCCGACGGTGGTCGAGCCATTGAGCACAATCATGAACCCGGTCGGCCAGGCCCCGGTGGGCAGCAACTGCCTGTCGACCGCGAACACCAACCTGAACGGGCTGAACCCGGCCACCGTGGTCGAGGCGCACTTCTGCCCCGGGACGTTCGCGCCGTACGACTCGAACATCCACGTCTTCGGGTACCAGTTCGACAACGCGGCCGGCTACCAGGCCGGTCTCCGCCACCTCAACAGCTACGCCGGGTTCGACACCGGCGGGCGCCTCAGCGGCTCCTGCCCGCCGCCGAGCGGCTTCGGGCGCGGCAGCACTCACTGGTGGGCGAACTCCAACCCGCTCTACACCGCCCACCGCCCCGGGCAGATCCTGGAGTGCTTCACCGACCACCTCAAGGTGGGCGCGCGGGCGCTCCTGATCTGGACGCTGCCGACCCAGCGGGTCATCTTCGTCGGCGAGGACGCCAATAGCGCCGGCTCGGGCGCGAGCGCCTACCTGATCACGTGGTGGAAGCATGTCGCCTATCACACCTGAGCGGCGATGACCGACACGCTGATGCCCGGTGGCGGGGTCGCCAGGCGCCCGCTGCACTTCATCGTGATGGCCGACTGCTCCGGCTCGATGAAGGGCGAGAAGATGCAGGCGCTGAACTTCGCGCTGCGCTCGATGCTGCCGCACCTGGTGGACTGGGAGCGCGACCAGCTGCAGGCGCAGCTGCTGGTCCGCATCCTCGCGTTCGCGACCGCGCCCGCGTGGTTCGTCGCCGATCCCACGCCGATCGCCGAGCTCGCCACCCGCTGGCGCAACCTGGAGTACGTGCCGATGGGCCGCACGAACATGGGCCCGGCCTTCCGCGCCGTCGCCGAGGTGCTCGGGCCGGACCGGCTGGAGCGACGCGCCCTGCGCCCGGCCATCCTGCTGATCACCGACGGGCTGCCGACCGACCCGCCCGGCGGGTTCGAGGCCGGGCTGGACGCGCTGATGTCGATCGCGGCTGGCCGTTCCGCGCTGCGCCTGGCAGTGGCGATCGGCCGGGACGCCAGCTCCGAGCCGCTTGACCGGTTCCGCAGCCCCGAGGTGCCGGTGCTGGTGGCCGACGGCACCGACGAGATCGCCGACCGGCTGGTCACCGCATCGATCGCGGTCTCCCGGATGTCGGAGGCCGGCGTGGACCGGGGCGCCCTCGCGCAGCAGCTCATCCCGGCCGGGAGCGACCCGAGCCGGCCGCGGGACCGGGGCGGTCTCGGCGTGGACGATTCCATCCTGTGATGACCAGGTCCGGATGGCTCGTGCTGACCGCCTCCGCCCGGGGCGCCTCGCACGTCGCCATGGACACGCCGAACCAGGACGCGGTCGGGACCGGGCCGGCGGGACCGGACGGCGTGGTCGCGGCGGTCGCCGACGGCCACGGGCACTGGCGCCACCTGCGCAGCGCCCGCGGGTCGCGGCTCGCGGTCACGGTCGGCTGCCAGGTCGGCACGGAGCTCGCCGGGCGGCTGCCGGCCAGCCCCGACGCCGCGGCGGTGACCGGGCTGCTGACCGGGTTCGCCGTCCCCGCGATCATCACGCGGTGGCGGGACGCGGTGCTCGCCGACCTGGCCGGGGATCCGTTCACCAGCGCCGAGCAGGAGCGGCGCCTGCCGGGCGACGACCCGGTGATCGCCTACGGCTCGACTCTGCTGCTCGCCGTGGCCGTGCGGGAGTGGCTGGCGATCGCGCAGATCGGCGACGGGGACGTCATCGGCGTGCGCGCCGACGGACGGGCCGACCTTCCGGTCCCCGGCGACCCGAACCTGGACGGGCTGGTGACGACCAGCCTGTGCGGCGCCGATCCGGCCGGGGACTTCCGGGTCGCGGCGGTCGACACCGCCCGAGTCCCGTTGCTCGCGCTGCTGCTCGCCACCGACGGCTACGGCAACGCCCAGGTGGCGCAGGAGTGGCCGGAGGCGTTCAGCAGGGACCTCGCCGGCATGCTGCGCAACCGGGATGAGCAGTGGCTGGCCAGCCAGCTGCCGGCCTGGGCGGCCCGGTGCGCCTCGGGCGACGGCAGCGCCGACGACACCACGGTCGCGTTGCTGATCTCCCCGGCGGGCCGGCCTCCGCTGGCGGCCACCCCGCCGGGCAGCACCGGGCGGGATGGCGACCTGGACGAGGAGGAGACCACGATCCCCGCCTCGCGCGGCGACACGGTGCCGAGCTCGCCCGTCCCGGCCGAGCCGGACGCGGCCTGGCAAGCCGCGGCGCCCACCGCCGGCGAGCGGGCGGCGGAGCGGCCAGGGCCGGGCGGCCAGGGCCGGGCGGGAGGCGCCCGGTGAGCGGCCAGCAGGTCAGCCTGCTGGGCAGGACGCTGCGGATGGTCCGGGCGGGGACTCCCGTGGTGGTCGGCGAGCGGCTCGGCGAGGGCGGCCAGGGCGTGGTGCACGCCGTCACCATCGGCGGTGCCCCCTACGCGGTCAAGTGGTACCGGTACGCCTCCCCCGAGCTGCGACGGAACATCGAGGCGCTGATCGAGCGCGGCCGCCCGCACCGGGACTTCTGCTGGCCGATCGACCTGGTGACCAGCGACGAGCTCTCCGGGTTCGGCTACGTGATGCCCCGCCTCGATCCGCGGTTCACCTCCTTCGCCCAGCTGGTCGCGCGCCCCCAGCAGCCGCCGTTCCGGGTGGTGATCACGATCGGCCGCCATCTGGTCACGGCGTTCGAGGCACTGCACGCGGCCGGGCTGTGCTACCGGGACATCAGCTTCGGGAACCTGTGGGTGGACCCGGACCGCGCCGAGGTCGCCATCATCGACAACGACAACTGCGGCCAGGACGGCGGCGAGGTCTTCGTCTGGGGCACGCTCCGGTTCATGGCCCCCGAGGTGGTCCGGCGCGAGGCCGCCCCGACCAGCCTCACCGACCTGCATTCGCTCGCGGTGTTCCTGTTCTACCTGTTCATGCACGGCCACCCGCTGGAGGGAGTGAGGACCGACAAGTCCTACTCGTGGGCGGACGAGGCGCACCGCAGCGAGACCGACCTGGCGACGCTCCACTTCGGCACCGAGCCGGTCTTCATCTTCGACCCGGTCGACCACTCCAACCCGCCGCGCCCCGGCGACCCGGTCAGCGTGTGGTGGAGCCTGTACCCGAGGTTCTTCCGGTCGGTCTTCGAGCGCGCGTTCACCTCCGGACTGCGCGACCCGTCCGGCCTCGGCCGGGTCCCCGAGGGCGTGTGGCGGCGAGCCCTGGTCAGGCTGGCGGACTGCGTGTCGGTCTGCTCCTGCCAGGCGTCGGTCTTCGTGGACCCGGACGATCCCGGCCTGCGCTGCTGGAACTGCAAGCAGGTGCCGCCCCGTCCGCCGATGCTCCAGCTACCGACCTGCGCGGTGGCACTCACCCCGGGCGCCACGATCACGCCGCACCACCTGAGCCGGAACCGGGATTACGACACTGCGGTCGCGGTCGTCGAGAACCACCCGTCCCGGCCCGGCGAGGTCGTCCTGCGCAACGTCGGCCGCACGCCATGGACGATGACGCCGGACGGGGAGGCGTCCAAGATCGTCGAGCCCGACCGCAGGCTCGGCGTCCGCCCGATGGTCATCGACTTCGGGCCCGCGACCGGAAAGATCATCGTGTGATGGCCGGGAAGGGGTTCCCCCCATGAGCGAGCTGCTGCTGACCTACGACAACCGGCTCTACCGGTTCGCCCCGGGGACCATCCGGATCGGCCGGAGCTCGGAGAGCGACATCGTGGTGCCCGACCCCACGGTGTCCCGCCGCCACGCGGAGCTGTCGTTCGAGGATCCCAGCGGCTGGGTCTGGCAGAACGCCGGCCAGTCGCCGACGTTCCTCAACGGCCAGCCGGTCGCCAGGTTCGTCGCGACGGGGACCGTGGACGTCCACCTCGCCTCGCCCCATGGCCCGGTCATCCGCCTGGAGGTGGTGCCGATGCCGGCGCAGGCCCCGGTGCGGACCGAACTCGCCGCGCCGCCCGGGCTCGCCCCCGCGACCCACCAGCCCGGCCCGCCCGCAGCGGCAGCCGCCCAGGCCGTCCCCCCGGCACCGGGCATGGCGCCCGCCGGGCCGCCGGGCACGCCCGGGGCCGGTCCCGTGCCCGGGGCGGCCCCGCCCGGCATGCCGGGCTACGGGGCTATGCCGGGAATGCCCGGGGCGATGCCGGGAATGCCCGGGGCGATGCCGGGCTACGGTCCGGTGCCGGGCGGCCCGCCCGGGGGGCAGCTGAACGCGGGCTCGTTCTTCGAGACGCTGATCCCGGTCAAGAGCTGGCTGCACGACCCGGGCTGGCGGCAGTGGCTGCGCCTGCTGATCATCCCGTATGCCCTGCTTCCGCTGATCTTCCTGCAGATCTTCTCCACCGCGCACTCGCTGTCCACCCCGGGCTGGGCGTACAGCATCTACGTCGCCCCGCTGTGGTTCATCGTGTTCTGGTACCTGACGCGCCCGCCGCGGTGGCACTGGGTGCCCGAGGGAGTGATCGCGGCGGGGATCGTGGTCTGGGAATGGATCTGGCTGCACGCGGTCACCATCAACATCAACGACCACCTGGCCAGCGGGACGCTCAACTTCGGCAAGGCCCTGATCGTGGGCTACAACGAGGAGATCAGCAAGGCCCTCCCCGTGCTCGTCGCGGCGCTGGCGCTGCTCGGGGTCAGGAAGCAGAAGCTGGACCCGCGGACGTGGATGCTCATGGGCACGATCGCCGGGCTGACCTTCGGGATCATCGAGCAGTCGCTGTACACCCCGGGCGCGATCATCATGGTCCACGGGGCGCAGAACATCCCGCAGGCCGACGCCGGGGCACTGGACTTCGCGTTCCGGGTGTTCGTCGACGGCTTCCAGCACGCGGTCTGGGCGGGCGTGTCCGGGTTCTTCGTCGGCATGGCGGTCAACTATCGCCGGCGCCGCGTGCCCCTGCTGCTGCTCGGCATCACCATCCCGGCGGTGCTGCACGCGCTCAACGACTGGACCCTGACGATCTTCAGCACCGTCTGGGTGACCGTGTTCCTCGTCCAGGGCGTGTCGCTGCTGCTCTTCCTCGGCTACACGCTGTCGGCCGCGACGATCGAGCGGAAGGTGCGCAGGAACCCGGCGTTCCGCGGGGAGTCGATCCTGATGGACCGGTTCAGCAGCCTGCCCGGGGGCCAGCAGTCCTGACCGCCGGCCGGCGTGCAGGCCCGCGCGGCCTGCCCGGCGCCGCGCGCGGGGCAGGTCACCGCGGCGCGGTGACGAAGTCGATCAGCTCCTCCACCCGGCCCAGGAACGCGGGCTCCAGGTCGGCCCAGCTCCGCGCGGCCCGCAGGACGCGCCGCCAGGCCGCGGCGGTGTCCCGCGGCCAGCCAAGCGCGTCGAGCACGCCCTCCTTCCACGGCCGGCCCGGCGGGACGTCCGGCCAGGCGCCGATGCCGAGAGCCGACGGCTTGACCGCGGCCCAGACGTCAACGAACGGGTGGCCGACCACCAGCACGTGCGCGGAAGCGACCCGGGCCGCGATCGCGCTCTCCTTCGAGCCGGCCACCAGGTGATCCACCAGCACGCCCAGCCGGCGCCCGGGTGCGGGGCCGAAGGCTGCGACGATCCCGGGCAGGTCATCGATCCCGCCCAGGTACTCCACGACGACCCCGGCCTCGCGCAGGTCGTCACCCCAGATCTTCTCGACCAGCTCGGCGTCGTGGCGCCCCTCGACGTAGATCCGGCTGGCCCGGGCGACCTTCGCCGGGCCGGCCGGGGCGGCGACCGATCCCGACGGGGTGCGCGGCGGCCGGGGAGACCCGCCCGCCGCGGGCCGCACCAGCCGGACCGGCTTGCCGTCCAGCAGGAACGGGGCCGGCCCGTAGGGGAACGCCCGGCGGCGCCCGTGCCGGTCCTCCAAGATCACCGCGTCCCGCTCGTGGCCGACCACCGCGCCGCAGAACTCGCCCGCGGCGTCCTCGACAACCAGCCCGGGGACGGCCTCGGCCGCCGGGTACTCCGGCGGCCGCCTGACGCGCGACCAGCCCGCCAGCGCGTCGCCGTCGTAGCGCATCAGGCCAGCCGGGCCCGCAGGAATCCGTGCTCGGCCTGGAACTCGTCGGGCCGAGGTACCCGCGTGCCCACCGATTCGACGTCGAACCCGGCGTCACGGACATGCCCGGCGAGCTCGTCCCTGCCGTACAACGTGACCCTCAGCGACTCGCTCTCCTTCGTCACCCACCGCTCGCCGGCGCCCAGGTGCGCGGCGATGACCAGCGTCCCCCCCGGGCGCAGGACCCGGCGTGCCTCGGCCAGAACCGCGGGCAGCAGCGGCCGGGGGACGTGGTGGAACCAGTAGAAGGCGGCCACTGCCCGGCAGCTCCGTGACGCGAGCGGCAGCGCCCTGGCATCGCCGGCGATGAACGTGGCCTGCGGGACGCGGCGCCTGGCCACCGCGAGCATGTTCAGGGAGACATCGACCCCGATCGCCGGCAGCCCCCAGCTGGCCGCGATCGCCGCGATCTGGCCAGGTCCGCAGCCCAGGTCGAGCACCGGGCCGTCGGCCCGCGCCGACTCCAGTGCCACCTCCAGGAACGCGCGGTCCCCGGACCCGGGGCGCAGGTCGTCGCCGTACCGGCCGGCGTACTCCCCCGCCATCGCGTCGTAGAGCCTGGCCACTGCCGCGATGTCGACCTCCTGGCAGGACCCGGGCGGTTCAGCCATGGGCCACGGCGGTGTCGTGGCAGAAGTGAACCCGCGCCGACAGGTCCCTGACCCGCCGCAGCGAGTCACGCCAGGCGACCGGGTCGGCCGCCTGGCCGGGCGGCAGCTCCTCGTCGGGCGGGCCGCCGAACTGCGCCATGGTATAGGCGGCATCGCCGATCAGCACGTCGCTCTCCCCGGCGGCGCCCGAGACGACCACGGACTGGTGACCCGCCGTATGGCCGGGCGTCGCGATCACCCGCACGCCCGGGGCGATCTCGGCGTCGCCGTCGATCAGCTCGAAGCGGGCGCTCGCGAAGCCGAACCAGTCGTACAGCTCGGGCTCCTCGCGCCGCGCCCGGTCCAGCTCGGCGCGCTGGACGTAGCAGGGGGCATGGCGGAAGACGGCATTCTGGCCGCAGTGGTCGAAGTGCAGGTGCGTGTTGATCACCATGCCGATGTCGGCCGGGCTCATGCCGATCTCGGCGAGCGCCTCGGCCACGCTGCGGTTCACCACCCGCCAGTCGGTCAGCATGGCGTCCGGGCCGCCGACCCCGGTGTCCACCAGCAGCGCGCCCCGGTCGTGCGTGATCACGAAACCGTGCACCGGCCACTCCGCGCCGGCCACGGTGAGCCGCGCCAGGTGCAGCCGCCTGATCTCCGGCATGATCTCCCCGCTTCGTCGTCGTCGGCCAGCATCCTTCCACGCGCGCGCGCCAGTTCCCACCGATTTGCCCGGAAGGACGCCGGCCTACTCGGCCGCGTCGGCCAGCTCGTCGATCGCCAGTGCCAGCGCGTCGAGCGCCGGCACGGCCTCGGCCAGCGCCCGGCGCTGGCTGGCGGGCAGCGCGGCGACCGCCCGGCGCAGGATCTCCGAGTTGGTCCGGTGCCAGGCCCGCACGGCCCGCTCGCCGGACTCGGTGAGCGAGACGGCGACCGCGCGGCGGTCACTCGCCTCGGCGCTCCGGCTGATCAGGCCACGCGGGGCCAGCGCCTGGATCAAGGTGGTGACCGTGTTCGGGGCGAGCCGCAGCAGCCGGGCCAGCTCGCCCGGCCTGGCCCCGGGGTGCTCGGCCAGGACGGACAGCAGCTCCAGCTGGGCGACGCTGAGGGAGCCTTCCGGGTCCAGCGCCCGGGCCGCCCGGCGCATCGCCCGGCGCAGCCTGGCGATGCTCTCCGGCAGGTCTGCCGTCCGCGGGCCCGCGGCGGCGAGCGGCGGCGGCGCGCAGTCGATCATGGCATCTCAGGCTATCGGCAGGATCGGCTCCGCACTGCCGTCCCCGCCCGCGCCGTCCCCGCCCGCGCCGTCCCCGCCCGCGCCGTCCCCGCCCGCGCCGTGGCCGCCCGCGCCGTGGCCGCCCGCGCCGTGGCCGCCCGAGTGGGCCCTGCCCCGCCGGGTGATGACCGCGGCCAGCGCCGCCAGGGCGGCCAGCGCGATCATGGTGAGCCGGCCGCCGGCCGCCTCGCCGGCCGCCAGCGCACCCCCGGCGCCGCCGACCCCGGCCAGGTGCAGGCTCAGCGTGACCAGCGCGACGCCGAACGCGGTGCCGAGCCCACGCGCCATGTTCACCATGCCGCCTGTCGTCGCCGCGCTGGCCGCCGGGACGGCACCCATGACCTGGGAGTTGTTGGCCGGGATGTACGTGCCCAGGCCGAACCCGAGCAGGGCGAGCAGGGCTGCGGCCTGCCCCGGCCCGGGTGCCCCGGCCAGGCCGAGCAGCACGGCGGCGAGCACCGCCACCGCCCCTCCGGCCCAGCAGCGCAGGTGATCCGGCCAGGACGGGACCAGGCGCTCGGTCAGGACCGCGCCGAGCGCGAACCCGGCGGGCAGCGCGGTCAGCAGCAGGCCGGTGGTGACCCCCTGGCCGGCGCGCAGGATCTGCGGGTAGAGCACCAGCGGCCCGAACAGCACCATGTAGGCGGCGAGCGCGCCCGCCAGGCCACGGCCCACGCCCGGGATCCTCAGCAGCGCCTCGTCGATGAGCGGCTGGCGGGCACGGCGTTCCCACCGCACCAGCCCGGCCGTGCCCGCCACCGCGAGCACGGCCAGCGCGGCCACGGCGCCGGCTGGTAGGCGCAGCCCGGAGGCAGCCGAGGTGGCCAGCAGCAGGCCGGTCACCGCGACCGCGAGCAGCGCCATGCCGGCCGGGTCGGTCCCGGCGCTCGCGGCCCGCTGCCGGGTGCGGGGCAGCAGGAAGATGCCGGTCACGATGGCGAGCACGCCGACCGGCGGGTTGATCAGGAACACCCAGCGCCAGCCCGCCGACGCCACGATCAGCCCGCCCACGCTCGGCCCCAGCGCGAGCCCGGCCGCCTGGGCGACCGCCTGGACGCCCAGCGCCTTCCGGCGCAGGCTCGCCCCCACGCTGGTGCTCACCAGCGCGATGCTGTTCGCCTGCAGCAGCGCGGCGCCACCGGCCTGCACCACGCGGGCGCCGATCAGCCAGGTCAGCGAGGGAGCCAGCCCGCAGACGGCCGAGGCCACGCTGAACAGCGCGAACCCGTACAGGTACAGGAGCTTGCGGCCGGCCCGGTCCGACCACCGGCCCACCGGGATCAGCAGCGCCACCAGCGCGAGCAGGTAGCTCAGCGACACCCACTGCACGCCGGCCAGCCCGGTGCCGAACTGCCGCTGCAGCGCGGGGAAGGCGAGGGTGACGATGCTCGCGTCCAGCTGCCCCATGAACGCGCCGAAGCAGACGACCGTGACCGCCAGCCACGGCGCCCACGGATGCTCCCGCACGATCCGCGGGCGGGCGGGCTCGGCGACGAGCGCCCGCATGTTCATGCCGTGATCACCCTCCCGAGGGCACCCGGTCCCTGCGGCGCCGGCCGACTCGCGGGTCGCCGGCCCGCGCTGGCCATCCCGCCCAGCCGGCCGGCTTGGTAGGAAATTAGTTCTGCTACAGAAGCATTTTACACGGCTGCGCCGGACGGCCACCGCAGCACGGCCTCCGGGCAACGACCTAGCCCTGGCGCGCCGCGCCGGCGGGCGTTCCGGCGGCCCGCTCGATCGCGGCCAGCACGCGCCGCTCCGAGACCGGGATGGCAGCGCCGATCCCCTGGGCGAACAGGCTGACCCGCAGCTCCTCGATCATCCAGCGGACCGCCGCGAGCCCCGCCACGTCGCCGTTCCTTGCCATGGCCTGCTCGTACGCGGCGGTCACCCGGCCCACGACGGCCATGCGCTCGGCATCCTTGGCCAGGTCCCGCGGCGCCCGCTCCAGCCGGTGCGCCATCGCGCGCAGGTAGCGGACCAGGTCCGGGAGGCGCAGCGAACCGGTGGCAGTGACGAAGCCCGGCCGGATCAGTCCGGCGAGCTGGGCCCGCATGTCCCCCACGGCAGCGGCCAGCGCCGCCGGGGCACGGTCGAGCGCCGCCGCGACCTGCTGCGCCTGAACCATCACCGCCGCGGCCGCGCTCACGTTGGCCGCCGCCCGCGCCCGCAGCCCGCCCTGGGCGGCCCGGCCCGCCTCGGCGAGCGCCGCGAACCCTGCCGCGTCCCAGGCCGGCCCGCCCGCCTCGGCGATGATCTCGTCGGCGGCGCACATGGCGCAGTCGTCGAGCAGCGCGCCGATCCCGCCGGGGGCGGTGCTCATCGCCAGCTTGGCGCCCGCCGGCAGGCGCCCGGCCACGGCCCGGGCGCCCGAGGGCACCTCGAGCAGGAGCAGCCGCCGGGTGCCGGCCCGCATCGACTTCTCCGCCTCCTCGGCGGTCTCGAAGACCGCGATGTCCACCGTGTCGCCGGCGTCGGCCAGCGCCGGGTACACCCGGATCGGGCCGCTGGTGACCTCCCTGGGCAGCGCCCCGAAGTCCCACGAGCGCAGGCCGGAGCGGGCCAGGCCGGCGCCCGCCTGCGCGACCCGGGCGGCGATCGCCGGGCGGAGCCGACGGCGCAGGTCGTCCAGGTCCCGCCCGGCCCCCAGGACGACGCCGCCATCGGCCACCTCGAAGCTGACCCGCAGGTGAGGCGGCAGCCGCTCCAGGTCGAAGGCGTCCGCAGGGATGCCGGCGCCGGCGATGCGGCCGAGCTCGGCCGCCAGCGCCTCGGCCAGCCCGGCGCCGGGATGGCGGGCGCGGTCCAGCCGGGCCGCCACCGCCTTCGCGGTCTGCGGCACGGGCACGAACGCGGTCCGCAGCGCCTTCGGCAGCGAGCGGATCAGCTCGGTGACCAGCTCCTCGCGGAACCCGGGAACCTGCCAGGAGAACTCCTCCCCCCGGATCCGCGGCAGCGCCTCCAGCGGGATGCGCGCGGTGATCCCGTCGCCCGGCTCGCCGGGGGCGAACTCGTAGCGCAGCTCCGCCCCGCCCCACCGGTCCGGGTAGTCGGACTCGCTCACCTCGCCCGCGGCCGGGCCGGCCAGGTCGGCGGGACGGAGCGTGAGCAGGTCGGGGCTGGCTTCCCGGGCCTTCTTCCACCACGAGTCGAAGTGCCGCGCCGAGGTCACCTCGGCGGGGATCCGGCTGGCGTAGAAGTCGTGCAGCGCGGCGTCGTCGGCGACGACGCCGCGACGGCGTGCCCTGCGCTCAAGCTCCCTCGCCCGCTCGATCAGGGCGCGGTTGCGGTGGAAGAACCGGTGGCGGGTCTGCCAGTCCCCCTCGACCAGCGCGTGGGTGATGAACATGTCCCGCGCCGTGGCCGGGTCCACGCGGCCGAGCGGGACCCGGCGCCCGGCCACGACCGGCAGCCCGTACAAGGTGACCCTCTCCAGGGTCATCGCCGTGCCGCTCCGGGCATCCCAGTGCGGCTCGGCGTAGGAGCGCCTGACCAGGTGCGGCGCGAGCGCTTCGGCCCACTCCGGCTCGATCCTGGCCACGGTCCGCGCCCACAGCCGGGACGTCTCGGCCAGCTCCGCGGCCATCAGCCACGGCGGCGGCTTCCTGGCCAGCGCCGAGTCCGGGAAGATCGCGAACCGGGTGCCCCCCGCCCCGGCGAACTCGGCGGGGCCGCGCCGCCGGCCCCTGGCCGGCCGGTCGTCGCGCATCCCGATGTGGGAGAGCAGCCCGGCCAGGAGCGACCGGTGGATGCGATCGGCCAGCTCGCCGGGGACGCCCTGGTCACCGCGGTCCCCGGGGCCGGGGCGCACGGCGACGCCGACCTCCCCGGCCGCCTGCCGCAGCTGGCCGTACAGGTCCTGCCACTCGCGCACCCGCAGGTAGTGCAGGTACTCGCGGCGGCACAGCCGGCGCAGCGCCGAGCTGGACAGCGCGCGCTGCCGCTCGCGCAGGTACTCCCACAGGCGCAGCAGGGCGAGGAAGTCCGACCCGCCCCCGGCGAACCGCGCGTGGCAGGCGTCTGCCTGCTCGCGCTGGTCGGCCGGGCGCTCCCGCACGTCCTGGATCGACAGCGCGGCCGCGATCACCAGCACCTCCCGGGCGCAGTCGTTGCGGTCCGCTTCCAGGATCATCCGGCCGATCCGCGGGTCCACCGGGAGCCTGGCCAGCCTCCTGCCGGTGGCGGTCAGCCGGAGCGCGCCGGCGCGGGCACCGGGCTCGATCGCGCCGAGCTCGGCCAGCAGGCGCACCCCGTCGGCGACGTTCCTGGTGTCGGGCGGGTCGATGAACGGGAAGTCCGCCACGTCGCCCAGGCCGAGCGCGGCCATGCGGAGCACGACCGAGGCGAGGTTCGTCCGCAGGATCTCCGGCTCGGTGAACTCTGGCCGGGACGCGAAGTCCTCCTCGCCGTACAGGCGGATGCAGACCCCGTCGCCGGTCCGGCCGCACCGCCCGGCGCGCTGGCGCGCCGACGCCTTCGAGACCGGCTCGATCGGCAGCCGCTGCACCTTGGCCCGCGGGCTGTACCGGGAGATCCTGGCGGTGCCCGCGTCGATCACGGCGCCGACTCCCGGGACGGTCAGCGAGGTCTCGGCCACGTTGGTGGCCAGCACGACCCGGCGGCGCTGGTGCGGCTGGAAGATCAGGTGCTGCCGTGCGGCGGGCAGCCGGGCGAACAGCGGCAGCACCTCGAGCCCGTGCCGGTCCGCCGGGCCGCCGGGCGCGGTGAGCGCGTCGGCCGCGTCCTGGATCTCGCGCTCGCCGGAGAGGAAGACCAGTACGTCGCCGCGGCCCTCGCGGCTCAGCTCGTCGACCGCGTCACAGATGCCCTGCACCTGGTCGCGCGGCTCGCCGCCGCCGGCGGCCTCCAGCGGCCGGTAGCGGACCTGGACCGGGTAGGTGCGGCCGGAGACCTCGATCACCGGCGCCCCGCCGAAGTGGCGCGCGAACCGCCCGGGGTCGATCGTGGCAGAGGTGATGATCACCTTCAGGTCCGGCCGCGTCGGCAGCAGCCGGCGCAGGTAGCCGAGGATGAAGTCGACGTTCAGGCTGCGCTCGTGAGCCTCGTCGATGATCAGCGTGTCATAGCGGAGCAGCCGGCGGTCGCGCTGCAGCTCCGCGAGCAGGATGCCGTCGGTCATCAGCTTGATCATCGTCTGGTCGCTGGAGGCGTCGGTGAACCGCACCTGGTAGCCGACGACGGCCCCGAGCTCGGTGCCCAGCTCGGCTGCGACCCGCTCGGCGATCGTGCGCGCCGCGAGCCTGCGGGGCTGGGTGTGGCCGATCTGACCGGCCACGCCACGGCCAAGCTCCAGGCAGATCTTCGGGAGCTGGGTGGTCTTGCCCGACCCGGTTTCCCCGGCGACGATCACCACCTGGTGCGCGGCGATCGCGCGGGCGATCTCCTCACGGTGCTGGCTGACCGGCAGCTGCGGCGGATAGGAGATGCCGGGCGGCACGGCGGCACGGCGGGCCCGCATCCGCCGCCGCGCCTGGTCCGCGCGGGGCGGCCGATGCGAGGCTGCCTGGTCCCCTGGCGCGGCGGGCGGGGCGGGGTCGGATGGCACGGCTCGTTCTCCCGTGGGCTGCGCGTGGTGCCGGGCCGGGCCGGCCAGCCCGCAGGGGGCGGCCGGCCCGGCGCGGCGGGCTCGCCCACCAGCATCGCCGATGGCCGGCCTGGATGCTCAGCGCATGCCCGCGCCCGGGTGCTTCCGCGCGGGCGATGCGGCGGGCCGGGAGCGCGCCTGCCACGGGGCCCGGGCGGCCCGCAAGCCGACCCGGGGCCCGGTAGGTTGAGCGGGTGACCATCGGGCCAGGCGGCGGGATGCGGGCGGTGACCGGCCGCGGCTGAGGACCCGCCCCGTGACGGTGGCCGGCCGGCCGCGCGTTACCGCCTCTATCACGAGCTGGCCGGGTGGTGGCCGCTGATCTCGCCCGCCAGCGAGTACGCGGCCGAGGCCGCCTACCTGGCCGGAGTGCTGGCGAAGGCCAGGCCGGCCGTTCGCGACGTGCTTGACCTGGGCTGCGGCGGCGGCCACGTCGCGGCCCACCTGAAGGACCGGTTCCGCCTCACGCTGGTCGATATCTCCGAGGAGATGATCGAGGTCTCACGGCGCCTCAACCCCGGCTGCGAGCACGTGCGGGGGGACATGCGCTCGGTCCGGCTGGGGCGGGCCTTCGACGCGGTCCTCGTCCACGACGCGGCCGACTACATCACCACCGAGGCCGACCTGCGGCTGGTGCTCGGGACAGCCGCCGCCCACTGCCGGCCGGCCGGGCTGGCGCTGTTCGCCCCTGATCACCTCAAGGACGATTTCCGCGAGTCCGCGGGGCGCGGCGGCGGGGGCGACCCGTCAGGCGCGCAGGCGAGCTTCACCGAGGTGACCTGGGATCCGGACCCGGCGGACGACTGGATCAGGTCGGACTACGAGTTCACGCTGCGCGGTGCCGACGGCGCGGTCCAGGTGGTGCGGGAGTCGCACCGGCTCGGCGCGTTCTCTCTGGCCACCTGGGAGCGCCTGCTGCGGGAGGCGGGATTCGATCCAGCGGAGCCGCCCGCCGGGGCGGGCGGGCCGGGCGCCCGCCCTCCGGCCCACCTCATCCTCGGGCGGCGGCCCGGGCGCGGATGAGGTGCCATCGCCGCGCGGTGATGTGCCTTCGCCGTCGCTGGAAGCGCACCGGTGCGACATCGCCGCGCCTCGCGTGACGGGGGCGCCGCAGGGCAGGGCCAGGGCGCGCGCCCCGGCGGGACGGCTACCGCGCTTGCGGCGGCGCGGCGAGCCTGGACGGCTCGAAGAACCGGGCGGCGATCGCCTCGGCGTCCGCCAGCACCCCGGCGACGAAGTCAGCCATCGGCTGCGCCGGGTCGGCCCGCAGGTACTGGCGGGCCAGGGCGGCGAACTCCGGATCGCAATGGCCCAGCAGCACCTGGCGGCCGAGCCGTTCGGAGAGCCGCTCGTAGAACCCGGCGGCGAGCTGCAGGACGGCGCGCGAGAGCGCCCAGTCCGACTCTGCGGGGAACGAGGCGCGCTCCGACGGCTGCACGAACGGCAGCACGTAGGGCGCCCGGCCCAGGCGCGGCTGCGGCGACTCGCCCATGAGGATCACCAGCCCGGACAGGCCGATCAGGTAGTCGCGCGGGTCGCCGAGGTCGATCTGCTCGCCGACCGGTCTGGCCGGGTCGAGCTGGTAGCGGACCGCCGCCCCGATGGCCGTTCCCCCGAACGCCAGGTCCTGCTGGCAGATCCTGATGCCGACCACGAGCTGGCGCACGTCGACCCCGGCTTCGCGCAGGTGGCCGGCGGTCGCGATGAGCGTCTCGCCGGTGTACATGTCGTCCTCGACGAGCGCGACCGGCCGCCCGGCAGCCAGGTCCCGGAGCCGGGCGATCTGCTCGGCCATGGCCGGGAAGCCGGGCCGTGCCCCCTCCCCCGCGAGCTCGTAGCCACCCGGCCGGTACCACCGCGACAGGCCGAGGTGGAACGCGCCGGGCACGGTGCACAGCGGGTCGAGCGAGGCGACCAGGTAGGCCGGGTCGAGCCGGGCCTGCCGCTGTGCCTCGAGCTCGTCGGCCGAGTAGACGTGCAGCTCAAGCGGGCCGCGCGGGCGGGCCGCATCGGCGAACGCGGCGTACAGGCCGTCGAGGAAGATCGCGTACTCGCCGCGGATCGCCTCCCGCGCGCCGGGCCCGGCATCCAGCCGCGCGCCCAGCTCCCGCGCGATGTAGCCGCTGTCGTCGCGCAGCACGTAGACGAAGGCGCCCGGGTTCCGGGGCGTGACGGCGCCGCCGACCCGCGGCCGGATGACCGTGCCCGCCTCCGTGCTCGTCATCGGCTCCCCTGATTGCGTGAATGGCCGCCGCGGAAAGGACAACTGTACTGCCCCCGCGCTCCCCGGCGCGCGCCGGGCGATCCGCGGCGCGCCGGCTCAGCCGCCAATCCAGGTGCCAATTCCCTCGCCCGTGAAGATCTCCAGCAGAATCGGATGCGCGTTGCCGCTGGTCGGCACGATGTGGACCTCGGCGATCCCGGCCTCCACCGCCTCGACCGCGAGCGCCGCGGCGACGGCGCCCCGGCCGAGCCCGGCCAGCAGCGGCCGCACCTCATCGGCGGATGGGATCGGCTGGCCGGGGCCTCCGACGGGCAGCAGCGCCGGGTCCCAGTCCTCCTCGAGCAGCAGCAGCTTGGCCGCCGAGCACTCGACGCCGAGCGTGAGCGCCGCGGCGCGGCTGGACGCCGCCGGGCAGCGGACGACCAGGACCAGCGAGCCGGACTCACCGACCTGCTGCCAGCGCCTCGGGTGCTGCCTGGCCACGTCCTGGGCCCGGGTCTCCTCCCAGTGGAGCACCACCGCGGTCAGGTCGTCCCGGTTCAGAGCTCTGCGCAGGTCGACCGCGAGCGACCCGGAGTCCGCGCCAGGCTGCTCGGGCACCACGACCGCGACATGGATGCCCAGCGAGCGAAGGAGCAGGATGTCCGCGCTGATCGTGGCCGGGTCGACCGATGCCGGGGTGGCGTGGACCACGAACCAGCTACCGCTGAACCGCCGCGAGTAGGTGATGGCCTCCTGGATGACCCGGACCCGGCCGTCCTCGGCGGTGAGCCCGGCAGCCGCCACCCCGGCTGCGCCGGCCGGGCCCGCCGCGCCAGCCTCGCCCGCCCGCATCGCGCTCACCGCCCCCTCGTCCAATCCGCGATCAGGTCCACCAGCGGCTCCAGGTCGGAGCCGCTGGTGAACGGGTTGACCAGGCACAGCCTGCCGACCGGCCGGCCGCCCCAGCCGTCGGTGGAGACGAACCAGCCCTTGTCGAAAGCCGGGCGCACCCAGTACTGGTCCCAGTCACGGTCGAACGCCCACTCGTCCCTGGCGAGCAGCAGCACCGACAGCTGCGGCTCGACCGGGACCTCCACCTTCCGCTCGGCCGCGTACTCCCGCAGGTGGCGGATCGCCTCGATCGTCGCGTCGACGTGGCGGCCGAGCCCCTCGACGCCGAGCGCCGCGATCAGCGTCCACAGCACCACGCCGCGGGGCCGGCGGGACAGCTGGAGCGCGAGGTCGCCGTGCTCGAGCGGGAGCTGGGCCGGGCTGGCATCAGCGGCCGTGTGCCGGTAGCCGAAGTCCAGGTACTGCGCCCCGGTCTCGTGGGTCTGGGAGAACACCTTCAGCTCCCGGTGGACCTCGCCGGCGTCCCGGTAGACCAGCAGCGAGGAGTCGTACGGGCAGAACAGCCACTTGTGCGGGTCGACCACGAAGCTGTCGGCCCGCGAGATGCCGGCGAGCAGCCCGCGGTGGCGCTCGGAGACCAGGACCGCGCCGCCGTACGCGCCGTCCACGTGGAACCAGGCCTGCCCGGCCAGGTCCGCGATGACATCGAGCGGGTCGATCGACCCGGCGGTGGTGCTGCCCGCGTTCCCGACGACCGCCGCGACCCGGTCGCCGTAGGTGCGCACCGCCGCGGCGAGGGCGTCCGCGCTCACCGCGCCGGACTCGGCCGCCTCGACCGGCACGAACTGCAGGTCGAGCAGGCGGAACGCGACCTTCAGCGAGGAATGGGTGAGCCGTGAGCCGAGCACCACGGGCGAGCCGAGGGAGCGGGACCGCCGCCGCCAGCGCTCCCTGGCCGCCGCCATCGCGCAGAAGTTCGCCAGCGTCCCGCCCTGCACGAACGTCCCGCCCCTGGTGGCCGCGGGGAAGCCGGCGAGCTCGGCCATCTTGTCGGCGACCGCGAACTCGGCCTGGACGAAGGACTGGCCGTCGATCCGCCCGGCGGCCTGCGCGTTCACCGTGGACAGGAAGGCGTCGACGGTCCGCGCCAGCGGGAGCGCGGCGTCGGGCACGTACCCCAGGTAGGTGGCGGAGCCGGGGTCGCACGCGTTCCGCGGCAGGCTGAGCAGCAGGGACAGCGCGCGGCCGACGTCGCCGCCGCCGTCGAGCGCGCCGCGCAGCCGATCCCACAGCGGCTCGAACCGGGTCGGCACCGGCGTGGCCCTCGGGCTGATCAGCGCGCTCTCGAAGTGGCTGATCAGGTCGGCGCAGACGGCCAGCTCCTGCTCTCTGCTCAGCACCGGCGGCGCACCTGCCTCCTCGATCCGCGGCGCACAGCGCCGTGAGCCAGCGAACCAGCGAGGCCAGGCTACCGGAGCCGGCGGCGCGCTCACGCCCCGGCGAACCGGGCGGGGCGCTTCTCGGTGAATGCGGCGACGCCCTCAGCGAAGTCGTCCGTGGCGGACATCTCCCGCTGGACCTGCGCCTCGAACTCCAGCTGGGCCGCCATGCCCGCGTAGAGCCAGCGGTTGAGCTGGCGCTTGATGCCCGCGTAGGAGCGGGTCGGGCCGCCGGCGAGCCTGGCCGTCAGCTCGTCGGCGCGGGCGGCGAGCTCGGCGTCCGGCCAGACCCGGTTGATGAGCCCCCACTCAAGCGCCGTCGGCGCGGGCAGCCGCTCGCCGAGCATCGCGAGCTCGGCGGCCCGGGCGAACCCGATCCGCGACGGCACGAGCAGCGACGAGCCGCCATCGGGGACCAGGCCGATGTTGACGAACGCCAGCAGGAAGTACGCCGACTCGGCGGCGACCACCAGGTCGCAGGCGAGCGCGAGGGAGAGCCCGATCCCGGCGGCCGCCCCGTTGACCGCGGCCACCACCGGCTTGGGCATCTCGCGGATGGCGGTGATGATCGGGTGATACCGCTCGGTCAGCACCTTGTAGACATCCGGGCGCCCGTCCGGCGTCCGCTCGCCGCGGTCGCGCAGGTCCGCTCCGCTGGAGAACGCCCGCCCGGCCCCGGTGACCTGGACGGCACGAACCTGCGGGTCGTCCGCGACCGCCCGGACGGCCGCGAGGAGGTCGAGCCCGAGCTGCCGGTCCCACGCGTTCATCCGCTCCGGCCGGCGCAGCTCGATCCTGGCCGCCGCCCCGGTGCGGGTCAGCCCGACGGCCCGCAGGCCGCCGGCCACCTCATCCACGCCCATGGCGGTCAGCGTAGGCCAGCAGGCGCCTGGCCGCGAGGGGCGCGGCCACGCGGCATCCCGGCGGGCGCCCGGCATCCGGCAGGCACCGGCATCCGGCAGGCACCGGCATCCGGCAGGCACCGGCATCCCGGCGCACCGCCGGTCGGGACCACGATCACCTCGGCGTCCGGGTGCTCGGCGAGGACCTCCAGCGTGCCGGTTGGCCACGCCCGCGATGAGCGCGGGCTCGTTGGCCGAGTGGATGTAGCGGTAGCCGTGCTCGGCGGCCAGCCACATCGCGGTGAACGGGCCGCCGGGCCGAAGCGGCCGGTCAGCTCGCCCGCTCGCGGACCTGCCGCTTGATGCGCGCGAGCATGGCGTCGAATCCGCGCAGCCGCAGGGGGCTCACCAGGTCGCGCAGGCCGAGCTTGGCGCTGAAGTCCGGAGGCGTCGCGAGGACCTGGCCGGCGCTCAGCCCGTCGAGCGCGGCCCGCAGGATTCCCGCGAACCCGCGGGTGGTGGGCGATTCCCTGGGGGCGTCGAAGAACAGGTGCACGCCGCCCGCCTCATCGACCTCGACCGCGAGGAACAGCGGGGTCTGGCACTCGGTCACCTGCTCAAGCAGGTCCGGCCGGCCGGCGTAGCGCTCCGGCAGGTCCGGCAGCTCGTCGGAGTACTCCAGCAGCAGCTGCAGCCGGTCGCCCTCGGGCACGGCCGCGAACTCGCCCGCGATCTGGGCGAGCCTCGGGTTCGAGGCGGCCGGCGCGGTCACGGGCTCTCGCCCCTGCGGATGGGGACGCCGACGCTGTTGCCCCACTCGGTCCAGGACCCGTCGTAGTTGCGCACGCGGGCATAGCCGAGCAGGTGGGCGAGCACGAACCAGGTGTGGCTGGACCGCTCGCCGATCCGGCAGTAGACGATCACGTCGTCGTCCGGCTCCAGGCCAGCCTCCTCGCGGTAGATCGCCTCGAGCTCGGCCCGGGGGCGGAAGGTCCCGTCCTCGGCGGCGGCGCGCGCCCACGGGATGTTCACCGCGCCGGGGATGTGCCCGCCGCGCAGCGCGCCCTCCTGCGGGTAGTCCGGCATGTGCAGCAGCTCCCCGGTGTACTCGCCGGGCGACCGGACATCCACCAGCGGCCTGCCCAGGTGGCCGAGGACCTGGTCGCGGAACGCCCTGGCGCGCGTGTCGTCGCGCTCCACGACGGGGTAGTCCGCCGCCGCCGCCGCCGGCCGCTCGGTGACCAGCGGCCGGCCCTCGGCGATCCACTTGGCGCGTCCGCCGTCGAGGAGCCGCGCGTCCGGGTGGCCGAACAGGGTGCATACCCACAGCGCGTACGCGGCCCACCAGTTGTTCTTGTCCCCGTAGAGCACGAGCGTGGTGTCCCGGCTGATGCCCTTGGCCGACATCAGGCGCGCGAAGCCCGCCCCGTCCACGTAGTCGCGGGTCACCGGGTCGTTGAGCTCGGTGTGCCAGTCGAGCTTGACCGCTCCGGGGATGTGGCCGGTCTCGTAGAGCAGCACGTCCTCGTCGGACTCGGCCACCACGAGGCCGGGCTCGCCGAGGTGGTCCGCGAGCCACCGGGTCGACACCAGCATCTCGGGCCTGGCGTACTCGGCGAACTTCGGATCCGGATCGGGCGGCAACGTCATGGCCTACCTCCGCTCTGCCGGCGGCGGTGCCGGGACGCATGGAACCACTGCCGCCTGGGCAACCCCTCCGTCTCCATCATCACACGTCGGCCTGCTGCGTTCCGCGCAGCCCCGTGATGGGCAGGCCCAAGTCCGTCCGTTTACCCTATGGACATCTGTTGTTCATTGATTGTTCACCTTGTCCTATCATGGTGGCCGTGCTCGCGATGACCGCCACCAACACCGAGGGATGGCGCCAGGCCGCCGAGCTGGGGCTGGCGCTCGCGCTCTCGGTGGTGATCGGCCTGGAACGCGAGCTGCGCCAGAAGGACGCGGGCCTGCGGACCCACGCGCTCGTCGGCACCGGCGCGGCGCTGTTCATGCTGGTCAGCAAGTACGGGTTCACCGACGTGGTGCGGCCGGGCCTGGTGGTGGCCGACCCGTCGCGGGTGGCCGCCCAGATCGCTGCCGGGATCGGGTTCATCGGGGCCGGGGTGATCTTCGTGCGGCGGGACGCGGTGCGCGGCCTCACCACCGCGGCCGCGATCTGGGTGACCGCGGCGGTCGGTGCCGCGGCGGGCGCGGGGCTGCCGGTCCTGGCCACCCTCACCATGGGCGCCTACCTGCTGGTGACGGTGGCGTTCCCGGTCGTGACCAGGCGGCTGCCGCGGCCCTCGGGCGCGATCTCGGCGATCCGGGTCCGCTACCCCGACGGCCGGGGCATCCTGCGCGACGTGCTGAGGGAAGCCACCGCGCGCGGGTTCGCGATCGATGAGGTGGCCACCCGCGCCGCCGGCGAGCGCCAGGGGGCGCTCGGAGCGCCGCCGATGGTCGAGGTGACGCTCCTGGTGCACGGCCGGGGGCAGGTGAGCGAGCTGGCCGCCGCGCTGTCGGAGTTCGACGACGTCGAGGCCGTGCTGGCGACCGACGCGCCCGCGGTCGGCGCCTAGCGCCCCAGCCCGGCAGGCGCCCCGGGCGGCGGCCCCTCGGAAGGCCCGGCGGGCGCCCCGGGCGGCGGAGGCGAGCCTGCGGGCGGGGCCTGGACCGCGCCCGGCACGAGGTCGGGGCCGCCGCCCAGCCACAGGGCGGCCAGGACAAGCGCGAGCACGAACGCGCAGTAGACCCAGAACGCCAGCGTCAGGCCGGAGCCGATGGTCAGCCCCAGCCGGGCCGCCTGCCCGGGCGAGATGCCGAACTGCCCGGGGGTGGCCGGCTGGCGGATCTGCAGCACGGCCGACGCGGCCTGGGCGACGAGCGGCACGACCCCGCCGGCCAGCAGCGCCGCGCCCGCCCGGCCCGGCCGCCACACGGCGGCCAGCGCCGCGATGGCGGCGATCGCGGCCATCGTCAGCACGTCGCCGGCGATGACTGGCGCCGGGTTGGCGAACGCGTTCCCCGCGGTGATCGTCTGCGTGAACCCGCCCGCCGCGCGGAGGGTGAACCGGTCCCACGACGGGGCGAACGCGATCGCCGCGCCGAGCCCGGCGAGCATGGTGGCGGCCGCGGGCACGCCCTGGTGCCCCCGGCCGGCGGGCCGGCCCCGGCCGGCCGCCGGCTGCGCCCAGAAGGCGGTCACCGCTCCCGCGGCGCACAGCAGCGCCCCGGCGAAGGTGAGCGCCAGCCCGGGGCCGCCGCCGGCGGTCCCGGCGATCGCCTCGCCGACGTCGGCCAGGAGCAGGGGGACGATGACCGCGCTCGCTCCCAGCCCGAGCGATGCCCCTGCGCCGCCCGCCAGCGCCAGCGCGCCGCCCAGGATCCACGCGCCGAGGTAGAGCAGGTGGGGAACGAGCTGGTATGCCTGGCTGGCCAGGCTCTGCCCGCCGAGGTAGCCGGGGAAGAGCCCGGCGATCCCGCAGGCGACGCCGGCCCCGGTCAGGGCCACCCCGGCGGCACGGGCGCCCCGGGAGGCACCCGCCCGGGCCGGCGGCGCCGGGGCGACGGGCGCGCCGCCCGGCTCGAGCTGCATGAACCGGTACCACGCGGCCGACCAGCCCTCGTCCGTCGCCGGCCACCACTCCAGCGGCGCGGCGCCCGCCGCCCCGACAGGCCAGATGCCGTAGCAGTCCGGCCCCCGCCCGAGCTCGTAGGCCGCGCCGCGATGGGAGATCGTCACGCTCGTGCGCACGCTTCCCGCCCTTCTGCGCTTGCTTGCGTCATGTGCTTCGCCCCGTGCCGCCGCCCGCGGCGCTGCGCCCCGGCGGCGCCCGCACGGCCCACGAGCCTAGGCGGCCTGGCTCAGTGCCGGCTCAGCGGTCGCTGAGGCAATCCTGACCGCGGACTGCAGCGCCGCGGGCCGACTCTTGGCTCCGCCCGCCCCGGCCCGCGCACCGGCTGCCCGGATGGCGAACATGGCCCCTGCGGCGCCGGGAGCAGGCGCGATCAGCCTGACCGGGCATCGCCTGAGTCCAGGGCCAGAACCCCGTCCCGGGTCGCCAGGCAGATCATGCGGATGGCCGCCCCCTCCCGGCCGGCGGCCGCCCGGAGCGCGCCTGCCCAGGACCGGTCCGGGCCGGTCACCGTCCCGCCGCCCGGCCGGGTCAGCGCGACCACCGCGAAGCCGCCCGGCGCCGCGCCGGCGAGCACGTGGGCGATCACGTGGCAGGCCGGCCGGGCCAGCTCCGGGCCGACGCGGACGGGAATGCCGTCGATCGGCGCCACCACGGGCAGCTGGCGGCCCCCGGCGCCGAAGAACAGCAGCCACAGCGACCGTCGCTGCCGCGCGGCCGGGTCGACGACGCGATCGACGCGGCCCAGCACGTCGGCGTCGGTGCGGACCGGAGCGGACATGTTGAAGCCGGGGGACTGGCTGGTCATCGTCATCATGCGGCCAGCCCACCCGCAGCCCGTGACCGCGGCTGTGACAGGGCGGCGCGGCGCCGCCGCGCGACGGCTCCGTGCTGGGCCGGCCCGGGTGCGGGTGCTCCGGCGCCTGCGCTCCGCCAGAGCGGCAGCGTCCCTGCCCGCCGCGCCGGGCGGGCGCTTAGGGTTGAATGCCGGAATCGGCTGGTCATCCAGCCGATGCTTGCCGCCGCAGGGAGCCCCATGGCGCTGACGCTCGCCGAGATCCTCGACCTGGACGTCATCCGGCACGGCGAGCCGGAGATCGTCGCCGGGCACGCGAACCTCGCCCGGCCGGTTCGCTGGGTGCACATCTCCGAGCAGGCCGACATCGCGAGCTTCCTCAAGGGCGGCGAGATGCTGCTGATGACCGGCATCGGCCTGGGCGCCGATCCGCAGGCGCACCGCCGGTTCATCGGCCAGCTGGACGAGGCCGGCGTCTCCGGGGTGCTGATCAGGCTCGGCGCCGCGTTCGACGAGCTGCCGCCCGCTCTGATCGGCGAGGCCGAGCGGCGCGGCCTGCCGCTGGTGGCACTGCACCGCAGGATCGGCTACATGGAGGTGACCGAGCAGGTCCACCGGGCGATCGTGAGCCGGCAGCTTGAGCTGCTGGCCAAGGCCGAGCAGATCCGGCGCGACTTCACCGACATGGTGCTGCGGGGCGTCAGCCTGCCCCGGGTCCTGCAGCGGCTGGCGGTGATCACCCGGTGCCCCATCGTCCTGGAGGATGCGGCGCACCAGGTCGTGGAGCTTGATCCGCAGGGGCTCGAGCCCGGCGAGGTGCTCGCGCTGTGGGAGCGGCACTCCCGCGCCGGCCACCGCGGCTCCGACGGCACGGTGCGCCGTCAGGACGGCGACCCGGGCTGCGCCTGGCTGTCCATCTCGATCCGCGGCGAGGACTGGGGACGCCTGCATGCGCTCGCGATCGGCCGCGTCCTGGACGACATCGACCTGCTGGCCCTGGACCGGGCCGCCGCCTCCATCGGCGTCATGCTGCTCGCCGAGCGCGACTGGCGGTCGGCTGCCGACGCCGCCCGGGGCGCGCTGATCTCCGACATCCTGAACGAGCGCTACCGGGACGCGCGAGAGTTCTTCCGCCGGGCGCGCAGCCTCGGCATCGAGTTCGGCGACCGGCAACTCGCCGCGATCGTGGTCGACCCGGTCGGCCTGGCCGAGCAGGCCTCGGCCGAGGCATTCACCGAGGAGTTCCGGCACCAGATCCGGCGGCGCCTGCTCGCGGAGGTCAGGGCCGCCGTCGCCGACGCGGGATCGGTCAGCCTGTCCGCGCTGGACGGCGACCGGGTGCTCGCCATCATCGGTTCCCCCCGCGGGCCGGACGCCCGGGCGATGCTCAGCGGCATCGGGCACGACGTGTGCGAGCGGATCGGCCGGCTCGGCGGGGTCCGGCTGGCCCCGGTCGTCGGCGTCAGCGACGCGACGACCGCGCCCGGGCTGCGCCGGGCCATCGAGCAGGCGGCGGACGCCACCAGGTTCGGCCGCGCGATCCCGGAGCCCGGCGTGCACCACTTCGCCGACCTCGGCGTGTTCCACCTGCTGCTGCCGCTGGCACAGGGCCCGCACCTGGCGTCGTACGTAGAGTCCGAGCTTGGCCCGCTGCTCGCCCACGATTCCGCCGCCGCGCAGCCCCTGCTGCCGACGCTGCGGTGCTACCTGGAGCACGGCGGCAGGCCCAGCGCGGCGGCCGCCGCGCTGCACATCCAGCGCCGGACGCTCTATCACCGGCTGGCCAGGCTCGCCAGGCTGCTCGGCCGCGACCTGGACGCCGCCGAGGTCCGGCTGCGCCTGCTCGTCGCGCTGCGCGGGCTTGATCTGCTGCGACGCCAGCGCGGCTAGCTGGCGGCGGCACCCTCCGGCTCAGCGGCCAGCTCCGCCAGCGCCGTGACGACGGCCTCGCCGACCGCGCCGGTCGACGCGGTGCCGCCGAGATCCGCCGTCCGGGTTCGCGGGGAGGCGACCGTCCGCTCGATCGCCTGGACGACCCGGCGGCCCCACTGCGGATAGCCGAGGTGGTCGAGCATCAGCGCGGCGCTCCAGATCGACCCGATCGGGTTCACCCGGCCGGCGCCTTTGATGTCCGGCGCGGATCCGTGGATCGGCTCGAAGGTGGACGGGAAGCGGCGCTCGGGGTTCAGGCTGGCGCTCGCGGCGAGCCCCATGCCTCCCATGATCCCGGCCCCCAGGTCGGTCAGGATGTCGGCGTACAGGTTGGAGGCCACGACGATCTCGAACCGCCGGGGCTCGCGCACCATGAACATCGCCGCGGCATCGACCAGCAGGCGCCGGGTGGCGACGTCCGGGTACTCGGCCGCGACCTCGTCGAAGACCCGGTCCCAGAGCACGCCCGAGTACTGCAGCGCGTTCCCCTTGCTGACGCTGGTGACGCTGCGGCCCTCCCGGCGGGCCAGCTCGAACGTCCACCGGATCACCCGCTCGGTTCCGAGCCTGGAGAACACCGCGGTCTGCAGCGCGGTCTCCCGGCTGGTCCCCGGGAACAGGAAGTCGCCAGCACCCGCGTACTCGCCCTCGGTGCCCTCCCGGACGAAGATCATGTCGATGTCCCGGCTGGTGGCGCCGCCGAGCGGGGTCGGCACGCCGGGCAGGAGCCGGATCGGGCGCAGATTGACGTACTGGTCGAAGCCCAGCCTGATCCGGAACAGCAGGTTCCGCAGCGTGATGTGGTCCTTCACCCGCGGCGAGCCGACCGCGCCGAACAGGATCGCGTCGTGGTGGCGCAGCGCGTCGAGGCCGTCCTGCGGCATCATCTCGCCGGTTCGGAGGTAGTGGTCGGTGCCCCAGGGGAAGTAGTCGAACGCGAAGCTGATGCTCGGGTCCTGCTCGGCGATGTAGGCCAGGACATTCACCGACTCCCGGACCACCTCGGGCCCCACCCCGTCCCCGGGGATCACTGCTATCCGCTTCATCTGTCTCCTCGCATCGGTGCGCGGGCTCGCCGCATCGAGAGACTAACGGCCCGGGCATCCCCGGGCAGTGCACTGAATGTGACACCTTTCCCCGGAAGATGTCACAAGACGTGCATTCCTTCGTTCCGGTGGTCGTGGCTACATTCAGGCCACTGCCGGAGGGAGCGCGGAATGCGGATGCAGGGAAAGATCGCCGTGGTGACCGGCGCCGCCAGCGGCAACGGCCGTGCCATCGCGGAGCGGCTGGCCGCCGAGGGCGCGCGCGTCGTGTGCGCCGACCTCAACGAGACCGGGCTGGCCGGGGTCACCGCGGGGATCACGGCCGCGGGCGGCACGGCCGACGCCGTCACCTGCGACGTCTCCAGCCCGCCGGACGTCGCCGCGCTGTTCGAGCGAGCCGCCGCCCTCGGCGGGCCCCACGCGCTCGTGGCCCAGGCCGGCGCGATGTACGAGAACACCCTGGAGGACACCACCCCCGAGGCGTGGGACTGGTTCATGTCGGTCGATGTCAAGGGGACCTACCTGTGCGCCCGGGCGGCGATCCCGCTGATGCGGGCGCTCGGCGGCGGGTCGATCGTCGCGATGTCCGGGACCTACGCCGTGCACGCCGAGCCCGGCGTCGCCGTCCAGTGCGCGGCCAAGGGCGCGATCATGAGCCTGACCCGGGCCATCGCGGTCGAGGTCGGGCCGGACAACATCCGGGCCAACTGCATCGCGCCCGGCTACATCGAGACACCGATGGTGCGGCGCTGGGCCGACGCCCAGCCCGACCCGGCCCGGGCCCGCGCGGAGGCGGCGAGGATGCACGCGCTCCGGCGGATGGGCACGCCCGCCGAGGTCGCGGCGCTGGCGCTGTTCCTGTGCTCGGACGAGTCCTCGTTCTGCACCGGCCACGCCTTCTTCGTGGACGGCGGCCTGTCGGCCGGGGAGAACGCCGGGCAGCACCAGCCGACGCCGATCACCTCCGCCTGATCCCCCATGAAGGAGCGGCTGCCGAACGCGCGGGCCGCCGCCCGGGCACCCCGCAGCCAAGCTCAGGAAGGACGCGCACCGCGATGGGCATCATCGGCCGCATTGACAACCTGGACGTCCTGTGCCGGGACGTCGACGCGATGGTGGCGTTCTACCACGGCGTGCTCGGATTCGACCTGTTCCTCCCGTACGAGCCGGGCAGCGGCTGGGCCGCGGTCCAGTGCGGCGACGTCACCGTCTACATCCTGGCGACGCCGGTGACCAGGCGCGCGCCCCGGCGCACCCCGGTCACCGAGGAGAACGCCCCGGGCATCGACTCGTTCGCGTTCGCGGTGACCGACCTGGAGGCGGCGATCGCCGGGCTCGACGGCAAGGTCGAGTGGGCCGGCCCGGCGGAGCTCTGGGAGCACCCGGGCGGCACCTACTACCGGCACCGGGCCTTCTACGACCCCGAGGGCAACCTGCTGCACCTGACCGAGCCGCACAAGGTGACGCCCGCCGGCCACCCCCTTCCCGCGCCGCGCGGCACCGCCGGCCACGTGACGTTCCCCGCGGGTGGTGATCCCGCGCGGCCGGCTGGTCAGCAGCGGAGCTGATCAGCCCTCCCTTGACGGCTTCCCCGGTGAGGAGACGACGATGACAAGCTGGTCCTGGAGCAGGCGCGCCTTCCTGCGCGACGCGGCCCTGCTGTCCGGCGCGGGCGGGCTGCTCGCGGCCTGCGGCGGCAACTCGCCGGCCGCCCGGCCCGCCGCGCCGATCAAGGCGAAGGTCGACGGCGACCTCAACTACTTCAACTGGAGCGGCTACGTGCCGCCCCAGGTGATCAAGGGGTTCGAGGCGGAATACAAGGTCACGGTCAACCAGACCTACTTCGCCTCCGATCAGGCGATGCTGACCAAGCTGGCGGCCGGCCTGCCGTATGACATCGTGTTCACCAACAGCGCCTACATGCGGCAGCTGATCGGCGGCGGGCTGCTCCGCCAGATCCCGCACGGCGAGCTGGCCAATTACGGCCAGGTCATCCCGTTCTTCCGTGACCCCCCCTATGACCCGGGCGCGAGGTACACGATCCCGTACGGCTACAGCCCGACCGGCATCGCCTGGCTCACCGACAGGGTCGGCGCCATGACGGGGTCGTGGAACGACCTGTGGACGCACAAAGGCGCCAGCGGCCACATCTACGTGCTCGACCAGATCGAGGAGGCCCTCGGGATGAGCCTGCTGCGGCTCGGCTGGGCGATCGACTCCGGAGTGGCGTCCCAGGTGAACCGGGCCGCGAGCGCGCTGATCGAGCTCAAGCCGATGCTCGCCGGGTTCTCCACCGCGGACTACACCAACCTGGAGAACGGCTCGGGCTGGATCCAGCACGCCTGGTCCGGCGACGTCTACATCGCGCTCGGCAAGGTCAAGGACCCCGCCACGATCAGGTTCGAGACGTGCAAGGAGGGCATCCCGATCGGCGTCGACACGATGTCGATCCCGGTGCGGGCCCAGCACCCCGGGACCGCGCTGCTGTTCATCGACTGGCTGCTGCGGCCCGACAACTCCGCCGCCTGCGTGGAATGGATGGGCCAGGCGAACGGCACCAGCACCGGCAACGCCGCATTCAACAAGCTGGTCGCGGACTTCCCGTTCCTGCAGACCTCGGACGCGATCTTGACCAGGGGCGCGTGGAAGCGGGTTCCGACCGGCAGCCAGCAGCAGCTGTGGGCGCAGGCCTGGTCCAGGGTGCAAGCGAGCTAGCGTGCGGTCCGGCCGAGCCATCTTCAGGGTCCTGCTGCTGCCGGGCACGCTGTGGCTGGCAGTCCTGTTCGTCATCCCTCTCGGGCTGGTGGCGGCCGTCTCGCTGGCCCGGACCAACATCGTCGGCCTGCCCGTCTACGGCCTGCACCTGGACAACTACAAGAGCGCCTTCCAGAGCTACTACCTGCCGGTGATCTTCCGGACGGTGGAGTACGCGGGCGCCGCGACCGCCATCATCGGGGTGCTGGCCTACCCGACCGCGTACACGATCGCCCGGTTCGGCGGCCGCCTCAAGAACGCGCTGATCGTGCTGGTCATCCTGCCCTGGTTCGTCGACTACCTGGTCCGGATCTACGCCTGGGTGGTGATTCTCGGGGACAACGGCACGCTGAACGGCATCCTGCACGGCCTCGGCCTGCGCGGGTCACCGCCGGTGCAGTTCCTGAACCGGCCCTGGGCCGTCATCGGCGGCCTGGTGTACACCTACTTCCCGTTCATGGTGCTCCCGGTGTACGCGGCCCTGGAGCAGCTGGATCACCAGCTGATCGAGGCGGGCCGCGACCTGTATGCCAGCGGCCGGCGGGTCTTCTGGCACATCACGCTCCCGCTGAGCAGCCCGGGGATCGCCGCCGGGATCGTGCTGACCTTCCTGCCCAGCCTCGGCGACTTCGCCACCGCCCAGCTGCTCGGCGGGCCGGACACCTACATGGTCGGGAACCTGATCGCGGACCAGTTCAGCGACGTCGGCGACATCACCTTCGGCTCCGCGCTGACCATCGTGCTGATGAGCGTCCTGCTCGTGGTCATCCTCGGGTATCTATGGACAGGCTCCCGGCGAGCCAGGGCGGTGCGGGCGTGAGGCGGGCCCGCCGGCCTGGCCGGCCGCGGCTCCTGGTCGCCTTCACCGCGCTCGTGGTCTGCTACCTGTTCGCGCCCATCGCGGTCGTCGTGCTGTTCTCCTTCAACAAGGAGGACTCCCTCGCCGTCTTCGGCGGCTTCAGCACCCGGTGGTACGTGGCGCTGCTGCACGACGGCGGCATCCACGCCTCGCTGATCGCCAGCCTGGAGATCGGGGCTGCCACCATGATGATCGCGGGCATCGCCGGCACCGCGCTGGCGCTCGGCCTGGAGCGGTCCGGGCTGCGCGCCGCGCGGGTCGTCGAGGGCACGGTGATGCTCAACCTGGTCTCGCCGGAGATCGCGACGGCCGTCGCGGCGCTGCTGATCTTCACCCAGCTTGGCATCACGCTGTCGCTGGCGACGGTGATCCTGGCCAACGCGACCTGGGCAATCGCCTACGTGACGATCATCGTGCGGAGCCGGCTGGCAAGCCTGAGCAGCCAGGTCGAAGAGGCCGCGCTCGACCTGTATGCGAGCCAGTGGCAGACGATCAGGCTGGTGACCCTCCCGCTGCTGTGGCCCGCCATCCTGGCCTCCAGCCTGCTGGTGTTCGTGATGTCCTTCGACGACTTCATCACCACCTACTTCGTCAGCGGGCTCGGCGTTCCGCCGCTGCCGGTCCGGATCTACTCGATGATCCGATTCGGCGTGACCCCGGAGATCAACGCGATCGGCGCGCTGATGACCGTGGCGACGGTGTCCCTGGCGCTGACGGCGCTCGCCCTGTTCGCGCTCCGGCGGACCCGCTCGGGACCGGGCGTGGTCACCGACCTGAACGGCTGAGCGGCCCGGTGGCCATTGCACGCCGGGCGCCCGGCCGGCCGCCGGCGCGGGTCAGCCGGCCGCCGGCGCCAGCATGTCCCGCGCGGCGCCGAGGATGGAGAAGTGCCCGTGGCCGGCATGAACGTGCAGCCGGGCGCCCGGTATCTGCTCCGCGTAGCGGCGGCCGTGGGCCAGCGGCACGGTCGTGTCGGCGTCCCCGTGGCGGATCAGGGTGGGCGCGGTGATCGAGGCCAGGTCGAAGCCCCACGGCCGGGTGAGCACCCGCAGGTCCTGCGCGACCCCGCCGCTGCCGCGCCGGAATGCCTCCGCGTAGCTGGCGCGGAAGGACTCTGCCAGGTCCGGCCGGCGGAGCGCGCGGACGTCCGCCTCGGGCAGCTCGGTGGTCACCAGCCGCAGGAACAGCAGCGGCCGGCGGCGCGCCAGCAGGGCGAGCCCGCCCAGTGACCGGGCGCCGAATCCCGGGGCGCGCCTGGCCACCTCCAGGGCGAGCCGCTCACCCGGCGCCATACCCCGCGTCGGCCAGTGCGGCGGGCCGAGCGGCGACACGAGCGTCAGCCCCCGGACGCGCCCGGGCATCCGGGCCGCGCACGCCGCCGCGAACGCCCCGCCCGCCGAGACGCCCAGCAGCCAGGCTGCGCTCGCTCCCGCAGCGTCGAGCACCCTCGCCGCGTCAGCGGCCCAGTCCGCGACCCGGTCCATCCGGCGCAGGTCCGTGCCGCCCGTGCCGGGCCGGTCCGGGGCGATCACGCGCACCCCCAGGTCCCGCGCCGCCTCGTCGAACCAGTCCGCCGACAGCCGCGAGTCGGCCAGCCCGTGGCACAGCAGCACCGCGGGCGCGCCCGGCTCGCCCGCCACCTCCACGGCGATGACGCTGCCATCTTCCCGCCGGACCTCCATGACGTCCATGATCTCGCGCCGCCGGCGCGGGCGCCGGCCACCTGGCACTCCGGCCGTGGCCACGTAAACAGGGCCAATCACAGCGGCCGGGTACGGGCCGCGCGAATGCCAGGAATCGACCCGCCCGGAGAGTTACGCTCAGGGCGCCATGGGCGTCCCACCGGAGCGGGCACCCGCTCCGCGCCTACGGATCTGGAGGCGGGATGCGAAGATATTCCACTGCCCGGCGACTGCGGACCGGCCTTCCGGTCCTCGCCGCCGGCGCGATCACCCTCGCGGGCCTGGCATCGGCGCTGCCGGCGTCCGCCGCGCGCACCGGGCCCGCGGGGACCGCTGCCGCCGGATACGGCAAGACCGTCAAGCCGCACCAGCTCGGCGAGCTCGACTGCAACGGCTACAGCCCGATCCAGCAATCGGTGCGCCGGACCATGGCCTGCACCGACCCGCACGGCAGCGCGCGCACGGGCGGCCGGTTCTACGACAACGGCTGGTACATCGGCCATGACGAGCCGGACCTGCGGTTCCTGTCCGGCCTTCCCGGCTCGGGCAACGACGTGACCTGGACCGAGAGGCTGGGCACGGACCCGGCCCAGGCGCCGACCGTCTCCAGCCCCGGCCACGACGTCACGCACTTCCTCGAGCTGACCGCCGCCCCGTGGTTCTCGATGACCATGTGCGACCCGCTGTCTTACCCGCAGAACCCGTGCACGCCCGAGAGCGACGCCAACGCCCCCGGCCCGTCGTGCATCGGGGTCAACCCGAACTGCACCCAGGCGCAGGCCGGCGGCGGAGCCGCCTTCATGGAGCTCCAGTTCTACCCGCCCGGTCAGGCGCCTTTCGCCGACGCGATCAGCTGCGACAACGCCCACTGGTGCGCGGCGCTGACGATCGACAGCCTGGAGTGCACGCTCAACTTCGCCACCTGCAATCCCAACTGCGTCGAGCCGGTGAACTTCGGCTTCATCCAGCGGAACGGGGTTCCCACCGGCCCGCCCAGCCCGCAGCTCGCCGACCTGCAGACCTTCACCCCGAACGCCGAGACGCTGCTGATGAACCCCGGCGACGTGATCCGGGTGCACATGTTCGACGCCCCGGCCAGCGGAGGCGGGTCCGCCTTCGAAGCCGTCGTCCGCGACCTCACCACCGGCCAGACCGGGTTCATGCAGGCCTCGGCGGCGAACGGGTTCATGGACACCAACGTGAGCACCTGCGACGGGACGCCGTTCAACTTCCAGCCCGAGTTCTCCACCGCGGGCGTGGACGAGATCGCCGGGTGGACGGCGCTGCAGGTGAACATCAGCACCGAGTACGAGATCGGCCACTTCGAGCCGTGCTCGACGGTGACCGGTCCGGCGTCGATCACCCTCGCGGCCGGGGTCACCGACACCTACTGGAAGCACTGCGTCGGCGCGTACGAGATGACCACCGGGCCCGACGGCGGGACCAACCCGGAGGCCAGTGACGCGCCGTGCTATCCGAAGGGCGACACGCATGGCGGACTCGCCGCGCCCAACGTGGTGACCGGGTGCGACGAGTTCTACACGCAGAACGGCGATCTCGACTTCGACGGAACGCCCTACTGGGCCGACTGGCCGACGAGCACCTCGCCGAACCGGTTCCCGGCGACGTTCGTGCAGCGAGCGCCGGTCACCGTGCATGGCGCGGACTATTCACAGTTCCAGTTCCAGACCGATGTCGCGCTGAGCGAGTCGACCTGCTCGGGGCCCGCGGGCCCGGGCTGCGCGGTGCCGCCCGCCACGGCGCCGGGGGCCTTCTACCCGTACTGGACCAGTCCGGCGCCGTGCGCCTGGGAATTCGGCAACATGCCGAACGGCAATTCCTATGGTGGCTTCAGCCAGTACGGCTCTGACAGGTTCGCCACGCTCGGCTACCCGGAGTTCGAGAGCAGCCTCTTCACGAACACCTGCACCTGAGCCCCGGAGGCCGTCGCGAGCGGCGGCGCAGGCGCGGGAACGCGGGGGCCCCGAACGGGGTCCCCGCGTTCCGCGACCCGCGGCGGCCGCTCCCAGGCAAGGGCGCGGGCAGCCGTCGGCCCGCGGCTACGACGACGCCGTGGCCCGCTTCCGCGTGGTGGTGGACGCCGGCGGCATGGCCACCACCCGGAGCACGGGCAGCTGGTCGGCGCTCATCCGCATTGACGCGGGCAATGCCGGGCTGGCCGGCTCTCGTGCGCCAGCGACCGGTTCTGCCTGGCCGTGGACAGCAAGGGCCGGGCGCTGGCCTACCGGTGAGCGAGCAGCCTGGCCGGGCGGCTGATCGCGCCCGCCGCGGGCCGCGCGCGGATCGCCTGGAGCGCGCCGACCGCCAGCATGTCGGCGAACATGGCCGAGCCCCCGTAGGAGACGAACGGCAGCGGCAGGCCGGTCACCGGCACGAGGCCGACGGTCATGCCGATGTTCACGAACGACTGGACGGTGAACCAGATCGCGATCCCGCCCGCGAGCAGCGCGCCGAACTGGTCCGGTGCCCGCGCCGCGATCCGCAGCGCCCGCCAGACGACGACCGCGAGCAGCATGACGATCAGCACGGCACCGGCGAAGCCGAGCTCCTCCCCGGCCACGGTGAAGACGAAGTCCGTCGGCAGCTCGGGCACGAATCCCCCGGCGACCAGCTGGCCGTGGAAGAGCCCCTGGCCAAGCAGGCCGCCCGAGCCGATCGCGATCCTCGCTTGCGCCGCGCTGTAGCCCGCGCCCGCCAGGTCCGACGAGGGATGAACGAATGCCGCCAGCCGCTGGAGCTGGTAGGGCCGGAGCAGGCGGGACCTCCAGGCGGCCAGGCCGAGCAGGGCGCCAGCGCCGCAAAGCCCCGCGAGCAGGCGCGGCCGCGTCCCGGCCAGCACGATCAGGCCGCCGGCCAGGACCGCGAGCAGGAGCGCGACGCCGAGGGCGGGCTCGGCCGCGACCAGGCCGATGACCGGGGCGGCGCACCCGATCGCGATCGCGACGTCGCGCGGCCGCGGGCGGCGGTCGGCGGTCGGCACCCCGCCGAGGATCCTGGACAGGATCAGGATCAGGCCGAGCTTGGCGTATTCCGAGGGCTCCACCTGGAACCCGGCGGGCAGCGAGATCCAGGCCCGGGCGCCGTTGACCGACGTGCCGAGCGGGCTGAGCACCGCCAGGAGGGCAAGCACGGCCGCGGCGTAGCCGAGCGGCGCCAGGGCCCGCAGCCGGCTGCCGCCGGCCACGCCGGCGCCCACCAGCAGCAGCGCGCCGATCACCAGGTTCAGCAACTGCTTGTCCAGGTACAGGTGCGGGTCGGCCCCGGCCTGGGCGAGCGCGGGCGCGCTGGCCGACCAGACCAGCAGGACGCCGAGGACGCCGAGGGCGAACACCGCGGCGATCAGCACCCAGTCGAACCGGAGCGCCGGGGCGAGCACGGCAAGCGCCCGCCTGGCGAGGCGGCCGCGGCGCGGCCTCCCCGCCAGCGCGCCGCGCGGCGCGGGCCCGGCGTCCCAGGCGGGCCGCGTCCCGCCGCCGCCCGGGGGGCGGACCGGAGCCAGGCCCGGCAGCGGGGCCAGGCCCGGCAGCGGGGCCAGGCCCGGCAGGTCCGGCCGGCGATCCGGGGCCGGCCGCCGGCGCCCCGGGCGCCCGCCCGGCGGGCGCGCACGGTTCAGGCGGCCGGCCGGCGCGCTCACCGGGCCCTCCCGGGGTGCCAGGCGGGCCACGACGGCAGCGCGCCGCCCGGCAGCGCCGCGCGGTGGCCCTCAAGGCCGAACAGGTCGTCCCAGATCTGCCGGACGGCGGGAGCCGACACGTCGGCCCCGTAGCCGGACGCGGGGATCATCACCACGGCGACGAACCTCGGGTGACGGCACGGCGCGAACGAGGCGAACACCGACGTCGCCTGCCGCCCGGCGACCTCGGCAGTCCCCGTCTTGCCCGCCACGCAGACCTTGCCCAGCGGGAAGCCGGCGAACGCGCCCGCGGCGGTGCCCTGCGTCACCACGTCGGCCAGGGCGCTCCTGATGTAGGCGAGCACCCGCCCGGGCACCGGCAGGTGGCCGGCGACCGGCGCGGTGATGGCCCTGACCAGGCGGCCATCGGGCCGGATCAGCGCCTCTCCGACGCGCGGGCTGTACAGGACGCCGCCGTTGGCGAGCGCCGCGTACGCGCGGGCCAGCTGCACCGGGGTGACCGTCACGTATCCCTGCCCGATGGCCGCGTCCACCGCCTGGCCGGGCTCCCAGACGTTGCCGTACCGGCAGTCCTGGTACTCGATCTGCTGCAGGTACGAGCCGTACGGTCGGCCGTTCGCGCACCAGAAGCTCTTGTTCGCCGTGTAGAAGCGGTACAGCCAGGCGCGGGTGGGCACGGTGCCCGGCGCCTCGCCGGGCAGGTCGATGCCCGTCGGCCTGCCGAACCCCCAGGCCAGTTCCATCCGCTGCATCAGCTGCGCCGGGGCGCGGGGGCTGGTGACCACGTCCGCCGCCCGGTCGTCCCGCAGCCACATGTCGTAGGCGAGCTGGTAGAAGACCGTGTCGCAGGAGACGACGAGCGCGGTGTGCAGGCTCATCGCGCCGGAGTTGACCGGCACGTCGTTGTTGAAGATCCGCCCGCCGATGTCCACGGATGCCGGGCAGTCGTACGGCCCGGCCAGGCGGTAGCCGGCCGCCACCGCCGCCGCTGTGGTCGTGACCTTCCAGGTCGACCCGGGCGCGTACTGCCCCTGGATGGCACGGTTGAGCGCCGGCTCGCCGCCCGAGGGGCCGAACAGCGCCTGGAACTGGCGCTCGGAGATCCCCTGTGACCAGATCCGCGGGTCGTATGTCGGGTAGCTGGCCATCGCGACGACGCGGCCCGTCGTCGTCATGACCACGGCGGCGCCGGACGTCGCCCCGGGGTTCCCCTCGGCCCTGGCCTTGCCGATCGCGGCTGCCAGGACTCGTCCGACGTCCTCCTGGAGCCGCGCGTTGATGCTCGTCACCAGGGTGTCGCCGGGCACCGGAGGGGTCACCGAGATGATCCCGAGGACGTTCCCGGCGGCGTTGACGGCCACCCGCTCCGTCCCCGGGACACCGCGGAGAGGGGCGTCGTACTCGGCCTCCAGCCCGGCCTGCCCGGCCAGGTCGGCGCCGGCGAACCCGGTCACCGGCAGGTGCCGGAGCCGCTCCTGCTGGGCGGTGATCGGCCCCAGGTACCCCAGGACCTGCGCGGCAGCCGACCCGAGCGGATAGCTGACCGCGGGCTGCACCCGCACGCTCACCCCCGGGAACAGGCGATGCTCCTCCATGATCTGGATGCCGGTCCGGCCGGGCACGCCCTGCGCGACCGGGACCGGCTGGTAGGGCGAGCCGGCCCAGCATGGCGGGGGCACCGTGGCCGTGCACGACCTGAGGTCGTCGGCGAGCACCCGCGCGGTCACGCCGAGCAGCCTGCCGAGCCGGCTCAACTCCGCGCGGCCGCCGTCGGCGCTCGCCAGCGCCGTGGCGGGGTCCACCGTGACCACCAGCGAGGGGCGGCTCGTCACCAGCGCCCGGCCGGAGTCGTCCAGGATCGCCCCGCGGTCGGCGGGCAGGACCACGGTCCGCACCTGCTCCTGGCCGGCCAGGCTGGCGTACCGGGCACGCCCGGCGACCTGCACGTACCAGAGCCGGGCCACCAGCGCCGCGGCCAGGCACCCGGCGAACGCGGCCAGCCATGCCAGGCGCCGGGCCGAAGGCCGGCTCATGGCGTGCCCCCGGCGCGACGCGGCCGGCCACGGCGGCTGGGGCTCGCGCGCCGCCAGGAGATGCGGAACGACCTGCCGCCACGCGGGCTGGCGCGCCAGCCGGACCCGGGCATGGCCCGGCGGCCCGCGCGGATGTGGCGGGACAGGGCGCTGCCGGAGACGCCCCTGCCGGGGACAGTCCTGCCGGGGACAGTCCTGCCGGGGACAGTCCTGCCGGGGACAGTCCGGCCAGCTACAGTCCTGCCGGGGACGCCGCGACGGGAGAACGCCCGGCCCGGCCCGGTGCCGCGGGAGAAGATCCCGGCCGGCGCGGCGCCGCGTGGTGCGATGCCGTCGGCCGTGGCGCGCCGCACGCCGGGCGCCCGGCCTGCGATGGCGCGCCGCAGGGCAAAGTCCCCGGGCACCCGCGGGCCGGCCGGGCGGCGGATGCCCGGCACCGCCTGCCAGCCCCCGCCGGGTCCGCGCCCTTCCAGCCAGCCACGGGCCAGCCCGCGCCTCGCCGGCGACCGTCGCGCCAGCCCGCGCCGGGCCAGCCCGTGCCGGGCCCGCGCGCGAGCCGCGAGCGCCGCCAGCACCACGAGGGTCCCGCCGGCGAGCGTGTCGTAGCCGACGGCCCAGGGGATCACGTGGCGCGCCGCGGCGGCGGTGATCCCGGGATCGCCGAGCACCGCCGCGGCGAGCGCCCGGAGGGCCTCGCCCGCCGCGGCGCCCGCCGGGACGACGACCAGCCGCCGGGGGACCGAGCGGCCAGCCCATCCGCTCGCCCGGCCGCTTCCGTAGCCCGCCAGGCAGAACGCGAGCGCCAGCTCGCCGGCCGGGTGCACCGACGGGGGCGCGAGATCGAGGCCGAGGCCGCCGGCGAACCCCGCCAGCATCCCCGCCGTCGGCCCGCGCGCCAGGCCCGCCAGCACCGCCGCCACCAGCGGCAGGTCGGGGGCCACGCCGCCCGGCATGGCCACCCGGTCCGCCACCGTGACCTGGAGGACCGCCACCGCCATCCCCAGCACCGCCACCCCGAGTGCGATCAGCCCGCGCCGGGCCAGCCGGCTCATGTCAGCCCCCGTCCCGCGATCACGATGCCGACCACGTCGAGCGCGGCCGGATCGGCGTACGGGCGCACCAGGGCGGTCGCGGTCAGCGAGCCCTGCGGGCCCGGCGCGGACAGCACGCGGATGACGACACCCACCGGGATGCCCGGCACGTACGGCCGGCCGCCCACGGAGGCGGAGGTGACCACCTCCTCTCCCGTCGCGAGGCCCGTGGCCGGGCCGAGCACGCGCAGCCGCAGCAGGGCCGGGCCGGACAGGCCGGCCCCGCTCCCGGTGACCCAGCCGAGCAGGCCGCTGCCCGCCAGCCGCACGCCGACCACCGCGCCGGCGTCGGAATCGAGCAGGACGGTGCAGGTCGAGGGGCTCACCCGGGTCACGGTCCCGACCAGGCCCGCGCCGTTGAGCACGGTGTCGCCCGCCCTGACCCCCTGACGGCTGCCCGCGCCGAGCGTGACCGCCTGCTCCCAGCCCTGGCCGACCGCGATCACGGTGGCGGCGACCACGCGGTAGCGTTCCCGCGACGACAGCCGCAGCAGCCTGGCGAGCTGGTCGTACTCGGCCCGGTCGAGCCGCTCCGCGCTCAGCTCGAGGCGCGCGCTGATGAGCTCGCGTTCCAGCTCGTTCACCTTCGCGCCCGATCCGGCCGCGCCGGGCCCGCCCAGGACGGCGGCCAGTGAACCGGTGGCCGAGGCCATCCCGCGCTCGGCTGCCCCGAGCATCGTGCCTCCGAGCGCGCGCAGCGGGTACGCCGCGCCCAGGCGCCCGGCCGCGATCAGCAGCGCCGCCGCGGCCAGCAGCCCGCCCAGGGCGATCCTCGTCCGCCGCGTGTCACGCACAGCCGAACACCTCGTCCCGCCGCCAGCCGGCTCCCGCGATCCTCGTCCGTCCGCCTTGCCGCCGGGCGCGCTCAGCGTCTGGCGCCCGCCAGCAGGATCTGCCCGAGCGTGTCGAAGTCCTCGACGCACCGGCCGGTGCCCAGCACGACCGACTCCAGCGGGCTGTCGGCCAGGTGGACGGGCAGGCCCGTCTCCTCGCGGAGCCGGTCGTCCATGCCGCGCAGCAGCGCCCCGCCGCCGGTGAGGGCGATCCCCCGGTCCATCACGTCGCCTGCCAGCTCCGGCGGGCACCTGTCCAGCGTGGCCCGCACGGCGTCCACGATCATCCCGATCGGCTCCTGGAGCGCGCGGCGGACCTGGCCGGCGGAGATCACGATGGTCTTCGGCAGGCCGCTGACCAGGTCCCGGCCCCGGACCTCGGCCTGGCGGTCGTCCGCCGAGGGATGCGCCGAGCCGATGGACATCTTGACCTCCTCGGCCGTCCGCTCGCCGAGCAGCAGCGAGTGCTCCTTCTTCGCGAACGCGATGATCGCCTGATCGAACTCGTCGCCGCCCACCCGGAGCGACTCGGCGGTCACGATGCCGCCGAGCGAGATCACCGCCACCTCGGTGGTGCCGCCGCCGATATCCACGACCATGTTCCCGGTCGGCTCGCTGACCGGCAACCCGGCGCCGATGGCCGCCGCCATCGGCTCCTCGAAGACGTAGACGCGGCGCGCGCCGGCCTGGTGCGCGGCCTCCTTGACCGCGCTCTGCTCCACCCCGGTCAGGCCGCTCGGCACCGCCACGAGGACCCGCGGCCGCACCAGGTGGCGGCGCCTGTGGACCTTCTCGATGAAGTACCGCAGCATCCGCTCGGTCACGTCGAAGTCGGCGATGACCCCGTCCCGCATCGGCCGGACCGCGACGATGTTGCCCGGCGTCCTGCCGATCATGCGCTTGGCGTCCGCCCCGACCGCCACGACCTGGCCGGCGGCCACGTTCAGCGCCACGACCGAGGGCTCGTTGAGCACGATCCCCCGGCCGCGGACGTAGATCAGCGTGTTCGCGGTGCCCAGGTCCACCGCCATGTCACGGCCAAGGAAGGCCAGCGCATTGCTCATGAGCACGGCCCTGCGAAAGGTGTGGGGAGTCGCCCGCGTGGGGTGCTTGCATCGGCCGGCGGCCCGGACTCGCGGCCACCGCCTATGTCTTACATCGACCACAGCCGCGCCGCCTAAACGGCGTCCGGTGAAAGAATCTTGAACATCCCTGTGCCGTCCCGTGAACGCCGTCCTCAGGCGCGCGAGCCCGGCGGGGACAGGTCGAGCGTGACCGGATGGGCGATGCCCGGGGGCAGCGGACTGGTGCCGTCGACGAGCAGCCTGACGCCCCCGGGGTTGCCGAGCCGCATGTCGACCGGGCCGCTGAACACCCACCGGCGGGACGTGCCCGCGACGACGTAGAACTGCGAGAGGTAGGCCCCGGCCGGCGTGGTGAACTCGACCCAGCAGTCCTGGCTGGCCGTCAGCTGGATGACCAGGTCGCGCGGCCGGGCCGCCGGGGTTGCCGGGAGGCGCCCGGGCCGGTGGCGCTCTCGCCGGTGAACGCCGGCCCGGCCCGCGGCCTCCGCCGCCCCGCCCCGCCGGGCGGAACCCCCGGCGGCGAGGAACTGGTAGGCGGCCAGGCCGACGGCGATCACGACGGCCAGCGCCAGGACAGCCGTCCAGTTCACCCGGTGCCGCCCGCCCATCCCCATGGCCGTGGCCGGCCGGAACGGCTCCGCCCCCGCCGGCTCCCCCGCCGCGCGGCGAGCCGCGTCATATTCCCTGATCAGCGGCTCGGGGTCGGCTCCGACCACCCGGGCGATCGCGCGGATGTCACCCCTGGCGTAGAAGTCGCCGCCGCACTGAGAGTAGTCATCCCGCTCGATCGCGCGGATGACCGATTCCCTGATCCGGGTCCGCTCGCTGACCTCGGTCACGGTGAGGCCGGACCGCTGGCGCGCCTGCGCCAGATCCTCGCCGATGGTCACGGGGCGCCTCCGCTACGACCTCGAGCGCCCGGCCCCGCGAGGGCCCGGGCCGGGCGCGAGCGCGGCTGATGCCTCCATCATCGCCTCGGCGGGCGCGCCGGTCAGCCCGCTTCAGACGCGACCGTCACCTGCGGCCGGGCCGCGCGGATCACCCCGTGACCGGTGCATCCTTGGATGAGCGGGCTGCACCGTCCGCGCCCGGTGTGATGCGAAAGGCAGCACATGACGGATAAGACGGAGAATACCGGCAGGGCAGTGCTGATGGCTCCCGAGGACATCGCCAGGATCCGCCAGGTGGCCGAGCCCCAGGTGGGCCCGACGGGATCGGCCGTCGCCTTCACGGTCAGCGACCCCGACCTGGAGTCGAACACGTACCGGCGGCGGATCTGGCTGGCCCCCGCGGACCCGGCCGATGGCGAGCCGCATCCGCTCACCGGCGACGGCCACGAGACCCTGCCGCGGTGGTCCCCCGACGGCCGGCGCCTGGCCTTCGTCTCCTCGCCGCCGGGGAACGGCCCGTCACGGGTCTGCGTCCTGCCCGTCGGCACCCCGGGCGAGCGCATGGTGGTGTGCTCCTGGCACGGCCCGGTCAGCGACCTGGCCTGGTCACCGGACGGCAGCCGGCTCGCGTTCGTGGCGCGCGACCCCGATCCCGGGCAGTACGGCGCCCCGGGCCATCCGGCCGAGGGCAAGGACATGCCGCCCCGCCGGGTGACCCGGCTGATCTACCGGCTGAACGCGGCCGGCTGGACGATCGACCGGCCAAGCCGGATCTTCGTCGTGCAGGCCGACGGCTCCGGCACGCCCCGCGCGGTGACGCCGGGCCCGTTCCAGTCCGACGGCCTGGCCTGGTCCCCCGACGGCAGCATGATCGCGTTCACCTCCGCGCGCCACGAGACCTGGGACCTCGACCTCGCGGTCGACCTGTGGGTCGCCCGGGCCGACGGCGGCTCCGAGCCGGAGCGCCTCACCGCGACCGGGCCGGCCTACGCGCGGCCGTCCTGGTCGCCGGACGGCGGCCGGCTGGCGTACTACGTCAACCGCACCCCGCTGGAGAATCCCCGGCACCGCCAGGTCGGGGTGATCGAGATCGGCTCGCGGCGGCAGCAGGTCCTCACCGCGGGCCTGGACCGCAACTGCCAGCTGCTCGACCTGCGGGCCGCGCCCACCTGGGCCGGCGACCACCTGCTGTTCTCCGTGGAGGACAGCGGCAACGTGCACCTGTACCGCGCCCGGGCCGATGGGGCCGGGAAGCCGGAGCCGGTCGTCGGCGGCGACCGCTGGGTGACCGAGTGGAGCTGGGCCGCGGGGACGCTCGCGTTCGTCGCCGCCACGCCGACCAGCGCCGGCGAGCTGCACGCCACGGGCCTCGGCGGGGACGGCGCGCGCGTCCCCGGGGGGGAGCGCGCGCTCACCGGCCTGACGCGCTCGTTCGGGGACGCGGTCGCCCTCGGATCCCCGCAGCGGTTCCTGGCGCGCTCCGCCGACGGCAGCGAGGTGGAGTGCTGGGCGATCCCGCCGGCCCTGGCGCGCCCGGGCGAGCGGTACCCGGCGCTGCTGAACGTCCACGGCGGCCCGTTCACGCAGTACGGCAACCGGTTCAGCGACGATTTCCAGCTCCAGGCGGCCGCCGGGTTCGGCGTCCTGTACTGCAACCCGCGGGGCAGCTCCGGGTACAGCGAGGCGTGGGGCCGCGCGGTGCGCTGGCCGGAGTGCGACAGCGATCCGGGCAGCGGGTGGGGCGGGGTCGACTTCGAGGACGTGATGGCCTGCGTGGACGCCGCCTGCGAGCGGTTCAGCTGGATCGACCCGGACCGGCTCGGCATCCTCGGCGGCTCCTACGGCGGGTACCTGACATCGTGGGCGATCGGGCACACCACGCGGTTCAAGGCGGCCTGCTCGGAGCGGGCCTGCAACAACCTGGCCGCGATGGAGCACAGCGCCGACATCGCCGGGTTCATCCGCGGCTACGTCGGGCGCGATCACCTGTCGGCCCCGGACGCCTACGCGCGGCACTCGCCGGTCAGCCACGTCAGGGACATGACCACGCCGCTGCTGATCCTGCACTCCGATGACGACCTGCGCTGCCCGGCCGCCCAGGCGGAGGAGCTGTTCGTCGCGCTTCGGCTGCTGGGCCGCGAGCCGGTGATGGTCAGGTTCCCCGCCGAGAATCACGAGCTCAGCCGCAGCGGGTCGCCCCGGCACCGGATCATGCGGGCCAGGCTGATCCTGGACTGGTTCCGCGAGCGCCTGTGAAGGCCGCGCCCGCGGCACGGCGGCCGGGAACGGCCCGGCTTCGATCGCGCGCCCGGGATCAGGTGACTGCCCGGAACGCCGTGACCGGCCACCGAGGCCCGCCGGCCAGCGGCCTCCGAGACCCGCCGGCCAGCGGCCACCGCGCCCGGCGCGGTATGGCACCCTTTCCGTCATGGCTGCACGGCACCGGCGTCCGAAGCCGGGGCGGCGCGATGGCCGCGGCGCCCTGACGGCTCCCGGCGCCCTGAGGGTCCCGGGCGTCCCGAAGGTCCCGGCGGTCGGGCCGTACTTCTGGGCGGTGAAGCTGCTGACGACCGCGATGGGCGAGGCGCTGTCGGACTTCGTCGTCCTGGACGTGAACAAGTACCTCGGGGTGATCCTGGGCTTCGTGGTGTTCGCGCTCGCGATCGGCTGGCAGTTCCGGACCCCGCGCTACCGGACCTGGCCGTACTGGACGGCGGTGTCCATGGTCGCGGTGTTCGGCACGATGGCCGCCGACGTCATGCACGTGGTGCTCGGGCTGCCGTACCTGGTGTCGGCCCTCTTCTGCGCCATCTGCCTGATCGTCACGTTCGCGGCCTGGTACCGGGCCGAGGGGACGCTGGACATCCACTCGATCGTGACGGCGCGCCGAGAGGTCTTCTACTGGCTGGCGGTGATCTTCACGTTCGCGATGGGCACGGCCCTCGGCGACCTGTTCGCGACCACCTTCCACTTCGGGTACCTCGCGTCGGCGGTCGCGTTCAGCGTCATGATCTGCGTGCCGCTGGCCGCGTGGCGGCTCGGCGCCAGCCCCGTGCTGACCTTCTGGGTCGCCTACATCCTGACCCGTCCGATCGGGGCCTCGTTCGCCGACTTCTTCGGGATGCCGACGGACATCAGCGGCATGGGATACGGGCATGCCAGGGTGTCGGCGGTGACGCTCATCCTGGTCGTGGCGTCGTTCGCCTACCTGTCCCGGTCCGGGATCGACCAGCCGCAGACGGCGCCGCCGATCCGGGCCGCCGCCCCGCCCCGCCGGGCGCAGCCCGGGCATCAGGATTCCCCTGACCTGCGCCGCGAGGCCATGGCGCCCTACCGCACGGCCGGTCCCGGCACGGCCGGCCTGGCCTGGGATCCGGAGGCTAGCTGGGGCCGGCGCCGTTCGCCCCGCTGACGCTGGCCGCGGCGGCCCGGGCCGCCGCGCGGGCGTCCCCGCCCAGCCCCGACACCACGTGGATCCCCATCGAGCCGAGCATCCGCTGCATGCCCGGCCCCACGTGGTGAACGGCGACCGCCTCGACCAGGTTGTCCCGCAGGAACCGGGCGACGCGGGCGTGGTGGGCGCCCTCGCTGCCCTGGTCGTGCAGGGCTCCCCAGCCGACGGCGAACTCCCGCCAGCCGCGGATCGCCCCGCCGGCCACGTCGGCGACGGCGACGCGATCGGCGCGCCCCCACCGGGGATCGACCTGGCCATCGGCGGTCACCGGCACGCACACGTTCATCTCGGGTCCTTCCCTCCTGATCCCGGGCGGGTCATCCTGGCCTCGGCGCTCATCAGCCCGCCGGGGCGAACCGGGCGGTGAAGTGGCGCAACTGCCCGGGCTGGGAGACGATCCGCAGCCCGGAGAGCCGGCCGGCGCGCTCGGCCACCCTGGTGACGACCTCGATCACGTAGTCGATGTGGCTCTGGGTGTAGGTGCGGCGGGGAATCGCGAGGCGGACCAGGTCCATCGGCGCGGCCGTCTCGGTCCCGTCCGGGCGCAGGCCGAACATGACCGTCCCGATCTCGCAGCCACGGACCCCGCCCTCGGTGTAGAGGGCGCAGGCGAGCGCCTGGCCCGGATAGGCGAGCGGGTCGATGTGCGGGAGCATCGCCCGGGCGTCGATGAACACGGCATGACCGCCGAAGGGCACCACGACCGGGACCCCGGCCCGTTCCAGCGCCTCGCCGAGGTACTCGACCGAGCGCACCCGGTACCTGAGGTAGTCATGATCGACGGCCTCGCGCAGCCCCTGGGCGATCGCCTCCAGGTCGCGCCCGGCCAGCCCGCCGTAGGTGGGGAAGCCCTCGGTCAGGATCTCCAGGTTCCGGCACCGCATGGCCAGGTCGCCGTCGTTCATCGCCAGCCAGCCGCCGATGTTGGCCAGCGGGTCCTTCTTCGCCGACATCGTCATCCCGTCGGCCAGCCCGGCCATCTCACGGATGATGTCGGCGACCGCGCGGTCCTGGTAGCCGGGCTCCCGGACGCGGATGAACCACGCGTTCTCCGCGATCCGGCAGGCGTCGAGGAAGAGCGGCTTGCCGAAGCGGTCGCAGACCTCGCGGACCGCGCGGACGTTGGCCATGCTGACCGGCTGGCCGCCGCCGGAGTTGTTCGTGACCGTCAGCATCACCAGCGGGACGTCGCCGGCCCGCTCGGACAGCAGGCGCTCCAGCGCCGCGACGTCCATGTTCCCCTTGAACGGGTGCCGGGCCGCGGGCCGCAGGCCCTCAGGGACGGGCAGGTCCACGGCCCGCGCGCCGGTGAACTCGACGTTGGCGCGGGTGGTGTCGAAGTGCGTGTTGTTCGGGACGACCATGCCCGGCCCGCAGGCGGCGGTGAAGAGGATCTTCTCGGCCGCGCGGCCCTGATGGGCGGGCAGGACATGGGTGAACGGGAACAGGCTCGTGACCGCCTCCCGGAAGCGGTAGAACGAGGGAGCTCCCGCGTATGCCTCGTTGCCCCGCTGGATCGCCGCCCACTGCTCGGCCGACATCGCCCCGGTGCCCGAGTCGGTCAGCAGGTCGATCAGCACGTCCTCGGCGGGCAGGGCGAACAGGTTGTACCCGGCCGCGGCGAGCGCGGCGGCCCGCTGCGCGCGGGTCGTCAGGCGCACCGGCTCGACCGAGTGGATGCGGAACGGCTCGATGATGGTGCGGAATGGCTCGTCTGTCACCGCCGGCTCTCCCTGGGCCTGGGGTCGCGCCCGGCCCGCGGCCGCGCCGAGCCCCGGGCCGCGCCGAACCCGGGGCCGGGCTGGCCGCGTGGCGCGAGGAAATCGTAGGCGCGGCCCGCCCGGCGCCGGCAGGGACCAAGGACCCGAGCCCGGGGCGGCCCTTGCCCTGCCGGGCCGCCCCGCCCGGCAGGGCGAGGGCGGCGGCTACCCGAGGAGGTACCGGCGGCTGAGCGGGACCTCGCCGACGGGCTCGGCGGCCAGCACCCTCCCGCCGAGGCGGACCGTCCCGTCACCCGGGTCGACCTCCACCGGAAGGCAGGCGCGGTTGGCGACGAGCCGGTCCCGGCGCACATCCTTGCATCCGCGCACGGCGGTGAGCCGGCGGCGGCTGCCGAGGGACTCCCGGATGCCGGACGCCAGGGCGGCCTCGGACACGAAGGTGGCGGACAGCCTCGCCGCGGCCCGCCCCATCGCCCCCCAGTGCGGCCCGTAGCGGCGCGGCTCGCTGGACTCGATGGTGGCGTTCCCCTCCCCCAGCGCGCCCCACGCGAAGCATCCGGCCTTGAGCAGCACCTCGGGATGGATGCCGAACAGGGCGGGCCGCCACAGGACGATGTCGGCCAGCCGCCCGGGCGCCAGGCTCCCCACGTCCCCCTCGATCCCGTGCACCCGCGCCGGCTCCGCCGTGTACTTCGCCAGGTACCGGAGCACCCGCTCGTTGTCGTCGGCCCGCGCCTGCCCCGGGCGCCCGGGCGGGGGCGGGGTCATCCGCTCGGTGCCGGGAGCCGGCGGCCATCCCTGGCCCGCCTCGCTCGCCCGCCACGCCTTCATGACGTCGGCCAGCTGCCACGTCCTGCGGACCGTCTCCCCGATCCTGCCCATGCCCTGGGAGTCGCTGTTGACGATGCTGATCGCGCCGAGCTCGTGGAGCGGCCCCTCGGCCGCCATGGTCGCCGGGTGGACCCGCTCCCAGGCGGCCTGCAGGTCCCCGGCGTCGCCCGCCGACCCGCCGTGCACCGCGAGGATCATCCGCGGATGCTCGGCGGCGGTGCCGCGGCCGTACGGGATGGTGGGCGTGGTGGAGGAGCACACCACGCTGGGCTCGCGGACGAGCCCGATCAGGTCGGGCACGTGCCCGCCGCCTGCGCCCTCCACGTGGTAGGCGTGGACGGCCCGCCCGGCGATCGCGGCCACCGTCTCCTCCAGCTCGCACGACTCGTTCAGGCCGTCGGTGTGCAGGCACACGGCGACGTCATGCTGCCCGGCCAGCGCGAGCGTGGCGTCGACGATCTCCGGGTACGCGCCCCAGTCCTCGTGGATCTTCAGCCCGCAGGCGCCCGCCTCCAGCACGCGCTCGACGGGGCCGGCGCGCTCGGTCCGGGCGCTGGCCTGGAGCCCGAGGTTGACCGGCTGGTCCTCGAAGGCCCGCAGGGTGGTCTCCATCACGTAGGGGGGCTCCTCGAACCCGGCGGTGATCAGGGTGGTGACCCCCGCCGAGAGGGCCACGGGCACCAGCCTGGGGGTGATCAGGTGCACGTGACTGTCGATCGCGCCCGCGGTGGCCAGCAGGCCGTGCGCGTTGACCGGCCAGGTGTTCGGCCCGATGTGCAGGTCGACCCCGTCGGTGATGTCCGGGCTCCCGGCGCGGCCCACGCCGGCGATCCGGCCGTCCTTGATGCCGATGTCGGCCTTGACCACGCCGAGCAGGGCGTCGATCACGACGGCGCCGAGCACGACCATGTCCAGCTCGCTGTCGCCGGCCGCCGCGTCGAACTGGCTCATCCGGGACCGCAGGTTCTTCCCGTACCCCCACAGGGCCTCATCGCCGGGCAGGGCGTGGTCTGCCTCGACCCGGATCCACAGGCTGGTGTCCCCCAGCCGGATCAGGTCCCCGGTCGTCGGCCCGTAGCGGGCGGCGTACTCCTCGCCGGAGAGCCTCACCGCGCCCGGCCCCCTTCCCCGCCCGCCTCGCCGTCAGCCTGCCGCCCGCCGTAGCGGACCAGGCCCACGTCCCTGGCCTCGCCCGGCCCCCAGCGGACGGCGGCGCCGGCCGGGATGTCGAGCCGGAACCCGCGCGCGGCGTCCCGGTCGAACTCCAGCCGCCGGTTGGCCCTCCAGAACGGGAAATGGGAGGAAACCCGGACCGGCCGCCGCGACCGGCTGTGGACCGTCAGCCTGCGGCGCTCGCGCCCGGGCGCGAGCGCCACTTCGCGTCCGGCCGGCCGCACCGCGCCCGGACCATCCGCCCGGCCGGGGCCGAACGGGTGGTCCAGCACGATGACCCGCGACCCCTCGTCCAGCAGCACCTCCAGCCGGAGCTCGGGCACGATCTCGGCCACCCCGTCCATCACCCGATCGGCCGGCACGGCGCTCCGGCCCGCCTCGGCCACCTCGTCCAGGGACGCCCCGCCCCGGGCCGCCCAGTGCATTTCGTCGCAGGCGAGCGCCACGGCCTCCGGGGCGTTCAGCCGCAAGCCCCGCCGCAGTGCCCGCCGGGCCAGCTCCGCCGCTGCGAACACCCGCAGCCGGTCCTCCTCCGTCGGCGTCAGGTACATGAGCGCGCTCCCCTCCCCGGCCGTCCGCTGCCCGGCTCCCCGCCGCGCAGCCATCCACCCCGCATCCTGGCATTCCCGGGGCTCACGGGCAGGGGCACCTAGATGAGTGATTCCCAACTCGTGCTGGCGCGGCGTGTCGGGTTGATCGTGGAAAGGGAGGAGGGCATCGATGGTCGCTTGTGACTGCAGACCTCGACACCCTCC
>JAJPIV010000044.1 GCA_021324595.1 Actinomycetota bacterium
CGCCCGCGAGCACCTGAACCAGATGCCCACCGCGAGCCCCGTGCGCTAGGCGCCCCTCGCCGGCGCCCGCGCTGGCTCAGGCGTCGACGATCAGCGTCACCGGGCCGTCGTTGACCAGCGCGACCGCCATGTCCGCGCCGAACACGCCGGTCTGGACGCTTGCGCCGAGCGAGCGCAGCGCGTCGGCGAACGCGGTGACCAGCGGCTCGGCCACCTCGCGCGGGGCCGCCGCCTGCCAGGTGGGCCGGCGGCCCTTCGACGTGTCGGCGTACAGCGTGAACTGGCTGATCACGAGCAACGGCGCCCCGCTGTCCGCGCACGATCGCTCACCCGGCAGGATGCGCAGGTGGTAGACCTTGCGTGCGAGCGCGGCCGCGTTCTGCGCCGAGTCGTGGTGAGTGACCCCGACGAGCACGACGAGCCCGGGGGCGCTCAACGCGCCGACGACCTGTCCGGCTACTGTGACGCTGGCCTCGCTGGCACGCTGGACGACAGCTCGCACGGGAAGGCATTCTTCCGCCGATGACAGCACCAGGCAGCAACCGGCCCCCCGTCGGCGGCGGCGCGCCCGGGCGGGCGCCGTCGCCTGCCGCCACGGCGGCGACCATGATCACGGTCGCGCCGACCGGGGCCGAGGTGGACAAGTCCGCGGTGCCCGCTCTCCCGGTCACGCTCGATGAGCTGGTGACGACCGCGCGGGAGTGCCAGGAGGCGGGCGCCGCGATGATCCACGTGCACATCAGGGACGCCGACGCCAGGCCCACGCTCGACCTGGGGAGGCTGACCGAGACGGTCCGCGCGCTGCGCGAGGCCACCGACCTGATCGTCCAGCTGTCCACGGGGGGCGCCGTCACCGACAGCTACGAGAGCAGGCTGGCCGTGCTTGACGCGCAGCCCGACTGCTGCTCGCTGACCTGCGGGACGGTCAATTTCGGCGATGAGGTCTTCATGAACCCCTGGCCGTTCATGCGCGAGCTCTACGCCAGGACCCAGGAGCGCGGCATCGTGCCCGAGTTCGAGCTGTTCGACTTCGGGCACATCGCGGCGCTGCACCGGCTGCTCGACGCCTGCGGCCCGCCGGCCGGCGGCCACGTCCACTGTGACCTGGTGATGGGCGTGCCGGGCGGCATGCCGGGCGACGCCGCCACGCTGGTCGCCGCGGTGGCCGCGCTGCCCCGCGGCGCGACCTGGTCGGCCACCGGGATCGGCCGGAGCACGCTCCCGGTGATGCTGGCGGCGCAGGCGGCCGGCGGCCACCTGAGGGTCGGCATGGAGGACACGGTCACCTTCGCGCGCGGGCGAGCGGTGACCGGCAATGCCGAGCTGGTCGAGCGCGCCGCCGCGCTGGCCCGGCTGGCCCAGCGCCCGCCGATGACCCCCGCGCAGGCACGGGTCATGCTCGCGGTGCCCGGGCGGCGCTGACAGCGGTGCGAACCGAGCCGGCGAACCCCGTGCTCGCCGAGGTGATCAGGTCTGGCGCGCGCGAGTCAGTCCACCGCGGCGCGATCGAGGTGCTCGACGCCAGCGGGGTGCCCGAGCTGAGCGCCGGGGGGACCCGCGCCCCGGTGTTCCCCAGGTCGGCGAACAAGCCGATGCAGGCCGCGGCGATGCTCGCCTGCGGCCTCGGCCTCGGTGGCCGCCTGCTGGCCCTGGCCGCGGCCAGCCACTCGGGCGAGGACTTCCACCTGGCGGGCGTGCGCGAGATCCTGGCCGGGGCCGGCCTGACCGAGGCGGACCTGCGGTGCCCGCCGGACCTGCCGCTGGACGAGGGCGCGCGGGCAGCGCTGCTGCGCGCCGGCGGCGGCCCGGAGCCCATCCGCATGAACTGCTCGGGAAAGCACGCCGCGATGCTCGCGACGTGCGTGGCGGCGGGCTGGCCGGCGGACGGCTACCGTGACCCGGCCCACCCGCTCCAGGCAAGGATCAGGCGCGAGATCGAGGAGCTGGCCGGCGAGCCGGTGGCCGCGGCCGGCACCGACGGCTGCGGGGCGCCGCTGCTGGCCATCTCCGTGTCCGGGCTCGCCTGGGCCTTCCGCGCCCTGGTGCTGTCGCCTCCCGGCTCGCCCCGGCGCCGGGTCGCGGACGCGATGCGCGCCCACCCGGCCTGGGCCTCCGGGACGGCCCGGCCTGAGGCCGCGCTGATGGCAGCCGTTCCCGGGCTGCTGCTGAAGTCCGGTGCCGAGGGGGTGTGCGCGTTCGCCCTGCCGGACGGCCGGGCCGGGGCCGTCAAGATCGACGATGGCGCTCCGCGCGCGGTGCAGCCGCTGATGGCGGCCGTGCTCCGGGACATGGTGGTGCGTGCGCCGGGGGGCCGGGCCGGTGCCGATCTCGCCGCGCTGGACCGGCTCGCCACCGTGCCGGTCACCGGAGGCGGCGAGCCCGTGGGCCAGATCCGCGCCGTCCGGCTCGGCTGGCCCGCGGCGCGGTCCTAGGCACCGGCCCCGGCACCGCGGCCCGGCCGGCGGCGGTGCCGGGTCCTCGCCCGGCTGCGGCGCATGCCGGGGCGATTTGCGGCCGTGAACGCAGCGGGCGAGACTGAAGGCATGAGCCCGGTCAGCGTCAGCAACATCGGCGCCTACATCCGCGAGCAGCGCGAGCAGGCGAAGGACTCGATCCGCCAGCTCGCCCAGGCCGTCGGCGCCTCCAGCCCGTACCTGAGCCAGGTCGAGCGGGGCCTTCGCAGGCCGAGCGCGGAGATCCTGCAGCAGATCGCCAGGGGCCTGCGGATCTCCGCGGAGGCCCTCTACGTCCAGGCCGGGATCCTCGACCACCGTGAGGGCCAGGCCACGGTCACCGACGCCATCATGGCCGACACCGAGCTGACGGAACGCCAGAAGCAGATGCTCATCGACATCTACGAGTCGTTCCGCAAGGAGCTCAGGGCCAGCGCGGGTATCTCGGGCGAGGCGGAGCGGGCCCCTGCGCCCGGCCGGGAGAGCGGCGAGCCCGCCGGCGAGCGCGCCGAGCCGGACGTGACGGTGACCGGCACCGGATAGATTGGCTTCGTGACGAACTTCTCCGCGTTCACGCCGCTGTACTGGCTGTTCTGGGTGCTCGGCGTCGCGGCGCTGGTGGTGGAGGCCTGGGCGCTGGTCGACGCGATCAGGCGGCCCGGGGCCGCGTTCCCCGCGGCGGGTAAGCAGACCAAGCCGCTCTGGCTGGTCATCCTCGGCGTGAGCGTCGCGATCGGGCTCTACGGCGTCACCTACGGCGGCGGGTTCTCGCCGCTCAACATCCTGGAGGTCGCCGCGTTCATCGCCGCCGCCATCTACCTCACCGACGTCCGGCCGAAGGTGCGCGAGATGGGCGCCGGCGGCTCGTCGCGCAACGGCCCCTACGGGCCCTGGTGAGCCAGGGATGAGCGGGGTGACCTGGCGCACGCACCGGCTCGAGCTCGACGATCAGACGCTGCGCGAGTGGGACGCGACGGTGCTGTCCAGCGGTGCGGACGGGATCGTGCTCGACCGTTCCGCCTTCTACCCCGGGGGCGGGGGGCAGCCACCCGACCACGGGGTGCTGCTCTGGGGAGGGGTGCAGACCCCGATCGCCGGGGCGCGCAAGGGTGACGACCTGTATCTGATCCCGGCGCAGGGCGCTCCCCTGCCGCCGCCGGGCACCGCCGTCCGCGGCGCGATCGAGGACGAGCGCCGGACGGCGCTCATGCGCACCCATTCCGGCCTGCATGTGCTGTGCGGCGTCGTCTTCCGTGACTACGGCTCGCTGGTCACCGGCGGGAACATGGAGCCCTACTCCGCGCGGATGGACTTCGACCTGCCCGAGCTGCCCGCCGGCTTCAGGGACGCGGTCGAGGCCGCCTGCAACGCCGAGATCGCCGCGGGCCGCCGGATCGACGTGCGGGTGCTGCCCAGGGACGAGGCGTTCGCCATCCCCGGCATCGTCCGGACGGCGACGAACCTGGTCCCCGACGATGTCAAGGAGGTCAGGATCGTCGACATCGTCGGGCTCGATCAGCAGGCGGACGGAGGCACCCACGTGGCCACCACCGCGCAGATCGGCCGCATCGAGGTCGTCAAGATCGAGAACAAGGGCCGGGGCTTCCGGCGGCTCCGGATCAGGATCACCGACTGACGCGGCCGCTCACGACTGACGCGGCCGCGTCAGATCGGCAGCAACAGCGCGGCGACCGGCGTGATCACCAGCGCCGCGGTCACCGCGGCCACCAGCACCGCGGCCGGGGCGGGCAGGCCAGGCGGCGGGCGCAGCAGCCGGATCACCCGGGCCGCGAGCTCGGCCGAGGCGGCGGGCTGGCCGGATGCGGGAAGCTGGCCGGAGGCGGCGCCAGGCCGGGCGGCGTTCTCGCTCGCCGCCGCGGCGGCCGCCAGGGCCCCGGCCGGGGCCACGCCGGCTCCGGCGGCCCCCACCCGCAGCAGCGCGGTGGCCAGCTCCCTGGCCGGCCGGTGACGCCGCGCCCGGTCGTCGGCGAGCATCTCGACGAGCAGCGCCACCTCGCGGTTGGCGTCACGGGCGGTCGCCGACCAGCGGAACGCGCGCAGCAAGGCAGTGAACGGGAGCAGCACCAGGTCGTGGCGCGCGCGCAGGTGAGCCCGCTCGTGAGCCAGCACGGCCGCGAGCTCGGCCTGGTCGAGCAGGCTGAGCGTGCCCGCGCTGAACACGATCGCCGAGCGCAGCCCGGGCACGCAGTAGGCGGCCGCCGCCGGGTGGTCGACCACGAGCGCGCCGGGGACCTTGGGGTCACCGTGGGCGAGCAGGCCGAGCAGCGACAACTGCCGGTGCCTGGCTCGCATCACCGCGGCGATCGCGGCGAGCAGGATCCAGCAGAGCACGGCCAGCAGCACCGTGCCCGCGCCGAGCGCGAACAGGCGGAGCCCGGCCGCCAGGCTCCACGGGCGGCTCGCTGGCCGGCCCAGCCCGGCCAGCATCCAGACGGCCTGGCCGGCGTCGGCGGCCAGGCTGGACAGCCGCCCGCCCTCATGCAGGCCCAGGGTGCCAAGTCCGGTGATCGCGCCGACCGTCGCCAGGCCCCAGCCGAGCCCGAGCGCCTGCCACAGGGCGATCGCCAAGGCGGGCGACCGCCTCGACCATCGCGCACCGGTCAGCAACCGCGCGGCCAGGACGGAGCCGACCGCGACGAGACCGAGCAGGGCCACGGTGCCTGGCACGGCAGGTCAGGTCCCGTCGGCTCCGGTGAGCGTCTCGAGCGCGGCGCGCAGGGCGCGCGCCTCGGCCTCGGACACGCTGCGGGCGAACCTGGTCAGCGCTGCCTGCCGGTCGCCGGTCTGATCGAGGGCCGTGAGCATGAGCTCGGCCACGTACGCCTCGCGGCTCTCCGCCGGGCGGTACAGCCATGCGCGGCCGGCCCGCTGGCGGCGGGCGAACCCCTTCTTGGCAAGCCGGTCGAGCACTGTCATGACCGTCGTGTGGGCCAGGCCCCGGTTGGGCAGGCTGGCGCTGACCTGCCTGACCGTCATCGGGCCGGCCGACTCCCACAGGACTTCCATGATGGCCCGCTCAAGGTCTCCGAGCCGGTTCATCACTACACGATACGAGGCAATGCCGCGCGCCCCGCAAGCCCCCCGCGGCGACCGCGGCGGGCCCGCCGGGCGCGGCATACTTCCTGACAGGGCACCAGGCAGCATCGGGGGCGCGAAGGGACGGCGCGGGCATGCGGATCTCCATCTGCCGGGGCGACATCACGGACCAGCGCGTGGACGCGATCGTGAACGCGGCGAACTCCTCGCTGCTCGGCGGCGGTGGCGTGGACGGCGCCATCCACCGCAAGGGAGGCCCGGCGATCCTGGCCGCGTGCCGCGAGCTGCGCGCCGGCGCGTACCGCGACGGCCTGCCTGCGGGCCAGGCGGTCGCGACGACCGCGGGCAACCTGGCCGCCCGCTGGGTGATCCACACCGTCGGGCCGGTCTACTCGCGGCAGGAGGACCGCTCGCCGGTGCTGGCTTCCTGCTACGTTCAGTCCCTGCGGGTCGCCGACGAGCTCGGCGCGGCGACGGTCGCGTTCCCCGCCATCTCGGCGGGCGCCTACGGCTGGCCGCTCGGCGAGGCGGCGCGGACCGCGCTGTCCGCGGTGACGGCGGCGCCCTCCCGGGTAGCCCACGTGCGCTTCGTGCTCTTCTCCGACGCCGCCCTGGATGCCTTCCTGCGGGCGCGCGCCGCGCTGTCGCCGGGAAGCTGAACCGTCCTGTGGCGCGCCGGATCGCGCTAGGTTGCGGGCATGGAGATGCCAAGGGTCGCGGTGAGCGTGGACCTCGTCATCCTCACCGTGCGCCGCAGCGCGCTCTCGGCGCTGGTGTGGCGGCGGGACCGGGAGCCCCACCGCGGGCTCTGGGCGCTGCCCGGGGGATTCATCCGGCTCGATGAGGACCTGCCCGCCACCGCGGCCAGGGTGCTCGCCGAGCGGGCCGGGCTGCCCGACGCCCCGGTCCACCTTGAGCAGCTCCAGACCTACGGGTACCCGGACCGTGACCCGAGGCAGCGAGTGGTGACGGTTGCCTACCTCGGCCTCGCGCCCGACCTGCCGGCCCCGGAGGAGCCGAGGATGAGCTGGCAGCCGGTGGACAGCCTGCACCGGATGGCCTTCGACCACCTGCGCATCCTGCAGGACGGGGTCGAGCGGGCCCGGGCCAAGCTCGAGTACACGTCGCTGGCGGCCGCGTTCTGCCGGGACGAGTTCACCGTCGCCGACCTGCGCCGGGTGTACGAGATCGTGTGGGGCACCCCGCTCGACCCGCGGAACTTCCACCGCAAGGTCACCGGCGCGGAGCGCTTCCTGGTGGAGACCGGCTCGGCAAGCTCCTCCCGCGGCAGGCCCGCCCAGCTCTACCGCCGCGGCGACGCCGACCTCCTCCACCCGCCCATGCTGCGGCCCCGGCCGCGCCAGCCCGGTGAGCCCGCGCGCCAGTCGCCGTCCGGGCCGGTCCGGGAGCAGCCGGGCGCTCCGCCCGGCCGGGCCGCGGACGGGGACGGCGTACCCTCATCACATGCGGGACGCCGCCGCCCCGGCGAGGTCCCGGCCCGTGCGCTGCAGTGAACGCTCGACGGGCGCCCCCGGTCCGGCCGATGCGGGTCGCCGGCGGCGCGCCCGCCCGATCAGGCGGGAGGACGACGATGTCCGCGCGGATGCCCCAGACGCCGGCCGCGGTGACGCCACGCTTCCGGCCCGTGCTTGACCGGTTCGCCCCGTACCAGCCGGGCAAGCGCCCGCCCGGCGGGGCCGGCGCGGCCTACAAGCTGTCCTCCAACGAGTCGCCATTCGGCCCGCTGCCGTCGGTCGCGGCCGTCATCGCGGAGGCGGCGGCCGGCGTCAACCGGTACCCCGACCACGCGGCCCGCGAGCTCACCGACGCGATCGCCGCGCGGTTCGGCGTGCCGCCCGGGCACGTGGCGGTCGGCTGCGGATCCGTCGGGCTCATCCAGCAGCTTCTCGAAGCGGTCAGCGATCCCGGCGCGGAGGTGCTCTACGCATGGCGCTCGTTCGAGGCCTACCCCTACCTGTCCGACCTGGCCGGCGCCCGGTCGGTGCGGGTGCCGCTGCGCGATGAGGGCCATGACCTGGGCGCGATGGCCGCCGCGATCACCGCGCGGACGAGGCTGATCTTCATCTGCACCCCGAACAATCCCACCGGCACGATCGTGCCGCGCGCGGACCTTGAGCGGTTCCTGGACCAGGTGCCCGGCGACTGCCTGGTCGCGCTCGACGAGGCCTACGTGCAGTACGTGCGCGATCCGGCCGCCGCCGACGGCCTGGAGCTGTACCGCGAGCGCCCGAACGTCGCCGTGCTGCGCACGTTCTCCAAGGCCTACGGGCTCGCGGGGCTGCGGGTCGGCTTCCTGATCGGGCACGAGGCCGTCGCCGCGGCGGCCCGCAAGACCATGCTCACGTTCACGGTGAACTCCATCGCGATGGCCGCGGCGATCGCCTCGCTCGCCGCCGAGGCCGAGCTGCTCAGGCGGGTGGACCTCGTCGTCGCCGAGCGCGAGCGGGTCCGCGGCGAGCTGCTGCGCATGGGCTGGACGGTGCCGCCGAGCCAGGCGAACTTCGTGTGGCTGCGCCTGGGCTCCGCGACGCCGGAGTTCGCCGCCGCCTGCGATCACGCCGGGCTGGCGATCCGGTCGTTCGGGCAGGAGGGGGCGCGGATCTCGATCGGCGAGCCGGCGGCCAACGACCGGTTCCTTGAGGTCGCGGCCACATACCCGCGCCGGGCCTGACCCGGGCGCCGGGCCGGCCCGTCAGCGCCGGCGCCCTCTGCGGAGCCTGGCGCCCCGCTCCCGCGGGCCGCGGCCCGCGGGCGGCGCTAGCTAGCGGGCCGGCTCCTCGGCGATGTCGGCGCCCAGGCTGGTGAACCGCGCGGCGACCGCGGCGTGGCCGCGGTTGATGGGGTAGCCCGGCGTCACGACCGTCTCGCCTTCGGCGGCCAGCCCGGCCAGGATCAGCGCGATGCCGGTGCGCAGGTCGTGGGCGGTGACGCTGGTGCCGCGCAGCGGGGTCGGGCCGTGCACGCGGGCGACGCCATCGGCGACCTCGACCTTGGCGCCCATCTTGTTGAGCTCACCGGCGAGCGTGTACCGGCCGTCGAAGATCGTCTCCCGGATGTAGCTCGTGCCGTCGGCGAGGCAGGACACGGTCATGATCGGGGACTGCAGGTCGGTCGCGAAGCCGGGGAACGGGCTGGTGATCACGTTGATCGGCCGGAGCGGCCGGTCCCTGCGGACCTGCAGCACCGCGCCCTGCGTGGTGAACTCCACGCCCATCTGCTCCAGCTTCCAGCGGACCACGCCGAGGTGGTCGAGGGAGGCGCCGACCAGGCTGATCTCCCCTCCGGTGATCGCCGCCGCCATCGCGAACACGGCGGCGTCGATCCGGTCCGGCATGACCGTGTGCTCGACGGCGGACAGCTCGCTGACGCCCTCGACGGTGATGAACCCGGTGCCGCCGCCGCTGATCTTCGCCCCCATCTTGGTGAGGAACGCGATCACGTCCTGGACCTCGGGCTCCTGGGCGGTGTTGTCGATCACCGTGACCCCGGGGGCGAGCGAGGCGGCCATGATCAGGTTCTCGGTCCCGGTGTGCGACGGCGTGTCGAGGTACAGGTGGGCGCCGCGCATGCCGTCGGCCTTGACCCGGATCTGGCTCTCGCCCTCCTCGACGGTCGCCCCGAGCCTGGCGAAGCCGCGGTAGTGGAAGTCGAGGCTGCGGCTGCCGAGGTTGCAGCCCCCGACGGCCTCGAGCACGGCCTCGCCGAGCCGGTGCAGCAGGGCCGGGACGAACAGCACCGATCCGCGGAACTGCCGGCTGATCTCCCCTGGCAGCACCGGGCTGGTCAGCTCCGAGGCGTCCACCACCAAGGTCCGCTCGGCCTCGTGGAACTTGACCACCGCGCCGACCGCCTGGGCCAGTTCGACCGCCCGCCGCACGTCCTCGATCACCGGGACGTTGCGCAGCACCGTGCGGCCCTTCCCGGCGAGCAGCGAGGCCGCGATCATCTTGAGCGCGGCGTTCTTGGCGCCCTGCACGAAGACGGTGCCCTGAAGCGGGTTGCCGCCCCTGACCCGGTAGCGGGTCTGCTGGCCGCTGGTCATCACGCTTGAGCTCCTGTCCCTGGGGGGTGGGACGTCATCATCCCGGCGCGCGGCGTGCGTGCTCACATCCTGCGGCAGGACCCGGACCAGATCCGGCGCCCGGGTTCCGGCCGCGTCGCGCGTACCCAAGTATTCCACTGCCGGTCGACCCCCGATGACCATGGCGACGCCGATACAGAACGTATCCAATCAAGTTCGCTACGTAACAGAAATGCGCACGGGCGAACGTCGGCCGCGGCCGCCGTTCAGCGGTGATCCTCCCAGGTCCTGCCGGTGATCCGGGTGTAGGCGCTGACGTAGGCCTGCCGTGTCCTCGCGACCACCTCGCCGGGCAGCGGGGGCGGCGGCTCGCCGGAGGAGCGGTCCCAGCCGGACGCGGGCGAGAGCAGCCAGTCGCGCAGGTACTGCTTGTCGAGCGAGGGCTGCGGCCGGCCCGGACGCCACCGGTCGGCGGGCCAGAACCGGGACGAATCCGGGGTGAGCAGCTCGTCGCCGAGGCGGAGCAGCCCGTCGGCGTCGAACCCGAACTCCAGCTTGGTGTCGGCCACGATGATCCCGCGCGGCGCGGCGATCCGCGCGCCGCGCTCGTAGACGGCGAGCGTGATCTCGCGGAGCCGCCCGGCGAGGTCGGCGCCGAGCATCGACGTCAGCTCGGCGTGGGAGATGTTCCGGTCATGCTCGCCGCGCGGCGCCTTGACCGCCGGGGTGAAGATCGGCTCGGGCAGGCGCGACCCGTCCTGCAGGCCGGGGGGCAGCCGGATCCCGCAGACGGCCCCGTCGCGCCGGTACTCCTCCAGGCCCGAGCCGGCGAGGTAGCCGCGGGCCACGCACTCGACCCCGATCATGCTCAGCGGCACGCAGGCCATCGCCCGCCCGGCGAACTGCTCGGGAATGGGCGCCTGCGCCAGGTGGTTCGGCACCACGTCCGCAGTCCGGCTGAACCACCACAGCGACAGCTGGGTGAGGATCTTGCCCTTGTCCGGGATCGTCGTGGCGAGCACGTGGTCGAACGCGGATATCCGGTCGGTGGCCACCATCAGAACGATCCCGCCGTCGGCCTGGTACAGCTCCCGGACCTTTCCGGAGTACAGATGAGTCAGCATTCCAGCTTCTCCAGCCGGTCGAAGACGCCGCCGAGCCTGGCGACGTACCGCTCGGGCTGGAACACCTCGTCCAGCCGCGCCAGGTCCAGCGGCATCCCCCGGGCGCCGGCGAGCTCGGCGAGCGCGTCCCGGAAGGGCTGGGTGCCCTCCCATGCCCGCGCCGCCGCCTGCTGGACCAGCGAGTAGGCGTCCTCGCGGGACAGGCCCGCCCGCACCAGGTAGAGCAGGACCGCCGAGGAGTAGATCAGCCCGCCGCTGGAGTCCAGGTTCGCCCGCATCCGCGCCCGGTCGACCACCAGCCCCTCGATCAGCGAGGTTGCCTCGCTGAGCAGGAAGTCCGTGGCGATGGCCGCATCGGGCAGCGCGACCCGCTCGGCGGATGAGTGCGAGATGTCGCGCTCGTGCCACAGCGGGATGCCCTCCAGGACCGGGACGACCTGCGCCCGGACGATCCGGGCCAGGCCGCAGATCCGCTCGGAGCGGACCGGGTTCCGCTTGTGCGGCATGGCCGAGGACCCCTTCTGCCCGGCGGCGAACGCCTCGGCCAGCTCGGCGACCTCGGTCCGCTGGCCGTGCCTGACCTCGAGCGCGATCGCCTCGCACACCGTCGCGATCAGCGCGAGGACGCAGGCCCACTCCGCGATGCCGTCCCTGAGCACGACCTGGGTGGCCACGTCCGCGGGCCGCAGCCCGAGCCCGGCCATGACCCTCGCCTCGATGGCCGGGTCGATGCTGGAGTAGGTGCCGACCGGGCCGGACAGCTTGCCGACCGCGATCGCCTCCCGGGCACGGCCCAGCCGCCCGGCGCAGCGGGCCATGGCGAACGCGAAGTCGGCGACCCGGTGCCCCCAGACGTCGGGCTCGGCGTGGACGCCGTGGGTGCGGCCCGGGCGCAGGGCGTCCCGGTGCGCCAGCGCGTGGTCGCGCAGCGCCGCCGCCAGCGCCCTGCTCCGGGCGATGAGCAGGTCGGTGGCCTCGGTGAGCTGCAGCGCGAGCGCGGTGTCCAGGAGATCCGAGGAGGTCATGCCGTAGTGGACATAGGCGGCGGCCTCCCGGGGGGTGGTGTTGTCCGCCCAGGCGGACAGGAACGCGATCACGTCGTGACGGGTCACCGCCTCCACCGCCGCGACCGCCTCGGGCGTCGGGGGCGGCGCCGCGCGCACCGGCTCGACGCAGTCGGAGGGGACCACGCCCGCCGCCGCCTGCGCCTCGAGCACCCGGGTCTCGACCAGGGACCAGAGCTCGTACCTGTGCGCCTCGCTCCAGATGCGCCCCATCTCCGGCAGCGTGTACCGCTCGATCACCTGGTCATTCTCCCGCAGGCGCGGCCGGCGGCCGCGCGCCGGGCGCGCGGCCCGGGAACTCGGCCGGAAGAGCCGGCGGCTTCGCGGCGATGTCGGAGCGGTACCAGCCGCCGCGCATCCGGATCAGCCCGGCCGCGTGGTAGGCCGCCGCCCGGGCGGCGGCCAGGTCCGGCCCGGTGCCCACCACGTCGAGCACCCGCCCGCCGGCGGACACGACAGACCCGGCCCGGACCGCGGTGCCCGCGTGCAGGACATAGGCCCCGGGGACCTGCTCCGCCTGTCCGATCCCCTCCACCGGGTCGCCGGCCTGCGGCCTGCCGGGGTAGCCCTGCGCGGCGATCACCACCGTCACCGCTGCGCCGCCGGCCCACCGCAGCGGGCCGGCCCCGGCCAGGTCCCCTCCCGCCGCCGCGGCGAGCAGCCCGCCCAGGGGCGTGGCCAGGCGGTCCAGGACGACCTGGGTCTCCGGGTCGCCGAAGCGGGCGTTGAACTCGACCACCCGCAGCCCGCCCGCCGTGAGCGCGAGCCCGGCGTACAGCAGCCCGCGGTACGGCGCGCCGCGCCTGGCCAGCTCGGCGACGACCGGCTCGATCGCCTCGGCGAGCGCCCGCTCCGCCAGGTCCGGCGGCGCCCACGGCAGCGGGGCGTACGCGCCCATGCCACCGGTGTTCGGGCCGCTGTCCCCGTCGCCGGCCCGCTTGTAATCCCGGGCGGGCAGGAGCGGCACCGCCCGGGTGCCGTCGGCGAGCGCGAAGACCGACGCCTCGGGGCCGTCGAGGAACTCCTCGATCACCACCCGGCCGCACCGGAGGGCATGGGCGGCCGCCTCCGCCCGGTCGGAGGTCACCACCACGCCCTTGCCCGCCGCCAGGCCGTCGGCCTTCACCACGTAGGGCGGGCCGAACTCGTCGAGCGCCTCGTTCACCTGGCCGTCGCCCTCGCAGGCCCGCGCCGCCGCGGTCGGCACCCCGGCGGCCGCCATCACCTGCTTGGCGAACGACTTCGAGCCCTCGATCATCGCGGCGGCCCGGTCCGGGCCGAAGCACGCGAACCCGGCGGCGCGCAGCGCGTCGCCGGTCCCGGCGAGCAGCGGCGCCTCCGGCCCGATCACCACCAGGTCCGCCGCCAGGCGCCGGGCCAGGGCGGTCACCTGGCCCGGGTCGGCCGGGTCCGCCGGGTGGAGATCGGCGAGCAGGCCGATGCCGGGGTTGCCCGGCGCGGCGTGCAGGCCGGTGACGTCAGGGTCGCCGGCCAGGGCACGGGCGAGCGCGTGCTCGCGGCCTCCCGAGCCGAGCAGCAGGACGCGCACCGGTGACCTCAGAGCACCGGGCGGACCAGGACGGTCTGGTCCCGCCGCGGGCCGACGCCGACGGCCGCCACCGGGGCGCCGATCATGTCCTGCAGGGCCAGCACGTAGGCGCGGGCGCCGGCCGGGAGGTCGGACAGCTCGCGCGCGCCGGAGATGTCCTGCCGCCACCCGTCCAGGTACTCGTAGACCGGCCTGGCATGGTGGAACTCGGTCTGGGTCACCGGGACCTCGTCGTGGCGGGTCCCGTCGACGTCGTAGGCCACGCAGACCGGGATCTTCTCCAGGCCGGTCAGCACGTCGAGCTTGGTGACGAAGTAGTCGGTGATCCCGTTCACCCGGGTCGCGTAGCGGGCGATGACCGCGTCGAACCAGCCGGTCCGGCGGGGTCGGCCGGTCGTGGTGCCGTACTCGCCCCCGGCCTCGCGCAGCCGCTCGCCCTGCTCGCCGGTGAGCTCGGTGGGGAACGGGCCGGACCCGACCCTGGTCGTGTAGGCCTTGGCGATGCCCAGCACCTTCGTGATCCGGGTGGGGCCGAGGCCCGAGCCCACGCACGCCCCTCCCGCGGTCGGCGAGGACGACGTCACGAACGGGTAGGTGCCGTGGTCCACGTCGAGCATCGTGGCCTGGGCGCCCTCCAGCAGCACGGCCTGGCCCTGGTCGAGCGCCCGGTTGAGCACCAGGCTCGTGTCCGCCACGTACCTGCTGAACCGCTCGAAGTGGCGCAGGTACTGCTCGCAGACGGCCCCGGCGTCGATCCCGCGCCGGTTGTAGACCTTGGTGAGCACCTGATTCTTCTCCCGCAGCACCAGGTCGAGCTTCTGGCGCAGGATGCCGGGATCGGCCAGGTCCTGCACCCGGATGCCCATCCGGGCCGCCTTGTCCGCGTAGCTCGGGCCGATGCCGCGGCCGGTGGTGCCGATCCTCGCCGTGCCGAGGTAACGCTCGGTGACCTTGTCCAGGGCGATCTGGTGCGGCATGATCAGGTGCGCGTTGGCCGAGACCAGCAGCCGGTCGCAGGAGACGCCGCGGGCCTGCATGGCCTCGATCTCGGCGATCAGCACCGCCGGGTCGATCACGACGCCGTTGCCGATCACCGGCACTGCCCGGTCGGACAGGACCCCCGAGGGCAGCAGGTGCAGGGCGTAGCACTCGTCCCCGATCACGACCGTGTGCCCCGCGTTGTTCCCGCCCTGGTAACGGACCACGTAGTCGACGCGGTCGCCGAGCAGGTCCGTGGCCTTGCCCTTGCCCTCGTCGCCCCACTGGGCACCGACGATCACGATCGCGGGCATGGGTCCAGGCTAGCGGCCCGGGCCGAGCGCGCCGGCCGCCACCGGGGACGCCTCGCGCAGGAACTGCCTGGTCCTGGCGGCCTCGTCGGCCTCGCCGATGGCCTCGGCGGCCTCGCCGAGCAGGTGCAGCGACTGCAGGAACCCGCGGTTCGGCTCGTGCTCCCACGGGATCGGCCCGTGGCCCCGCCAGCCGGCGCGGCGAAGCTGGTCGAGGCCCCTGTGGTAGCCGGTCCTGGCGTAGGCATAGGCGGTGACCGGGTCGGCCGCGAGCGACCGCCGGGCCAGCGCGGCCCAGGCCGCGCTGCACGACGGGTGCCTGGCCGCGACCTCGGCGGGGTCCTCGCCGGCGGCAAGGGCGCGTGCGGCCTCCTCGTTCGCCGGCAGGTACGTGGGCGGCGGGGTCGGCTCGCCGAGCAGGTTCTGACGGGTCATGGGGCTATCCTGCCGTGCCCGGCCGGGGTCCCCGCGCCGCCGGGTAGGGTTGGCGGACGTGACCACGACGAGTCCGCACGCCGGCCCGAGCGGCACGTTCGCCCTCGGCGGGAGCGTGACGGTCACCCGGCTGGGCTACGGGGCCATGCGGATCACCGGACCGGGAATCTGGGGGGAGCCGGCCGACCCGGACGGCGCGGTGCGCCTGCTGCGCCGGGTGGCCGAGCTCGGCGTGAACTTCATCGACACGGCGGACTCCTACGGCCCGTTCGTGAGCGAGGAGCTCATCAGGCGGGCGCTTCACCCTTACGACGGCATCACGGTGGCGACCAAGGGAGGCCTGGTCCGGACCGGGCCGGACCAGTGGCACCCCGTCGGGCGGCCTGAGTACCTGCGGCAATGCGTGGAGATGAGCCTGCGCAGGCTCGGGCTGGAGACCGTCCCGCTCTACCAGCTCCACCGGGTCGACCCCCAGGTGCCCCTCGCGGATCAGGTCGGAGTCCTGGACGAGATGCGGCGGGAGGGGAAGATCGCGCTGATCGGCCTTTCCGAGGTCGGCATCGGGGAGATCGAGCGGGCCCGCGCGATCGCCCCGATCGCGTCCGTGCAGAACCTCTACAACGTGGTGAACCGCCGGTGGGAGCCCGTCGTCGAGTACTGCGAGCGGGAGGGCCTCGCCTTCATCCCCTGGTATCCGGTGGCCACCGGGGATCTGGCCCGGCCGGGCGGGCGGCTCGCGGAGCTGGCCGCCCGGATCGGGGCGACGCCCGCTCAGGTCGCCCTCGCGTGGCTGCTCAGGCGATCCCCGGTGATGCTGCCGATCCCGGGGACCGCCTCCATCGCCCACCTGGAGGAGAACGTCCGCGCCGCCTCCCTCGGCCTGACCGCCGACCTGTTCGCCGAGGTCTCCGCGCTCCGCCGGCGCTCCCGCTAGCGTGCCGCCGCCCGCTCCCCAGCCACCCGGGTGGTCAGGTGAGGTGGGTGCCCGCCGACATGAGGTCCTCGCAGGCCCGGGCGACCCGGGCCGCCATCGAGGCCTCGGCCGCCTTCCCCCAGGACCGCGGGTCGTAGGCCTTCTTGTCGCCGACGTCCCCGTCGACCTTCAGCACGCCGTCGTAGTTCCTGAACATGTGCCCGGCGACCGGCCGGGTGAAGGCGTACTGGGTGTCGGTGTCGATGTTCATCTTGACCACGCCGTAGGAGATCGCCTCCCGGATCTCCTCCAGCGCGGAGCCCGAGCCGCCGTGGAACACCAGGTCGAACGGCTTCTCCCGGCCGTGCGCCGCGCCGACCGCGTCCTGGATCTCCTTCAGGATCGCAGGGCGCAGCTTGACGTGGCCCGGCTTGTAGACCCCGTGCACGTTGCCGAACGTGGCCGCGAGGATGTACCGCCCGCGCTCGCCGAGCCCGAGCGCCGCCGCCGTCGCCAGCGCGTCCTCCGGCGTGCTGTAGAGCTTCTCGTTGATCTCCCCGGTGACGCCGTCCTCCTCGCCGCCGACGACGCCGATCTCCAGCTCCATCACCGTCCGCGCGGCGGCGCAGGCCTCGAGCAGCTCGGCCGCGATCGCCAGGTTCTCGCCGAGCGCCACCGCCGACCCGTCCCACATGTGGGACTGGAACAGCGGATCCTGCCCGCGCGCGACCCGCTCCCTGGAGATCGCCAGAAGCGGGCGCATGAGGCCGTCCAGCTTCTCCTTCGGGCAGTGGTCGGTGTGCAGGGCGACGTGTACCGGGTACCTCGCCGCCACCGTGTGCGCGAACTCGGCCAGCGCCACGGCGCCGGCCACCATGTCCTTCGCCGCCCCGGACAGGTACTCGGCGCCCCCGGTGGAGACCTGGATGATGCCGTCGCTGCCGGCGTCGGCGAAGCCCCGGAGCGCGGCGTTGAGCGTCTGGCTGGAGGTGACGTTGATCGCCGGGTAGGCGAAGCCCCGTTCCTTCGCGCGGTCGAGCATCTGCGCGTAGATCTCTGGCGTGGCGATCGGCATGACCCTGGCTCCCTCGTTCACGGCGTGCCCCTAGTATCCCTCCCCGGGCGCCGGCCAACCATGGGGCCGGGCAGCGGGCGTCCCCCTTCAGGGTGATCGGGCCGTCCGCCGGCCCGGCCGGCCGGCCCCGGTGCCGCGCGGGCCGCGTGCCCTCGCGCCGTGGGCCAGTCAGCCGATCCCGAGGTCGGCCAGGCCGAACGCGGCCAGGTACGGCAGTCCCCGGGCCTCCACGGCCGCGCGGGCGCCGCGGTCGACGACGACGGCGACCCCGACCACCCGGGCGCCCGCCTGGGTGAGCGCGTCCACCGCGGCGAGCACCGAGGCGCCGGTGGTGGAGGTGTCCTCGACCGCGAGCACGGCGCGCCCGGCCACGTCGGGCCCCTCGATCCGGCGCCGCAGCCCGTGCTCCTTCCCGGCCTTGCGCACGACGAACGCGTCAAGCGGCGTTCCCCGCTCGGCCGCGGCGTGCATCATCGCGGCGGCGACGGGGTCGGCGCCCAGGGTCAGGCCGCCCACGGCGGCGTAGGAGAGGCCGGAGGTCAGGTCGAGCATCACCCGGCCCGCCAGCCGGGCGGCCGGGCCGTGCAGCAGCACCCGGCGAAGATCGATGTACCAGTCGGCGCGCTGCCCGGACGACAGCGTCACCGGGCCGCGTATCACGGCCCTCGCCCTGATCTCGGCGAGCAGGCCGTCCCGGTCGGTCACGGCTGGCCAGCCTACCGGCCCGGGCAGCCCGCGCCGCGGCCGGGAGCCCCGGGCAGGGCCGTGATCTGCGCGATCGGTCACGAAGGCCGCGAGCCGCTGGTAACGTCTCGGGTCAGGGGAAAGGATGGTGTCCAGTGGATCGCTGCGCGCTGTTCGTCGATGCGAGCTATGCCCTGTCCGATGGCGCCATGGCCGTCCACGGCACCCGCCGGCGGGACTCGGTCACCTGGAACCACGCCGGCCTCCTGACCCTCCTCGCTGGCCTGGCCAAGGATCGCACCGGCCTCCCGGTGCTGCGCTGCTACTGGTACGAGGCGGCCCCCGAGGGCCGGACCGCGGAGCAGGACGCACTGGCCGAGATGCCCGGGCTCAAGCTGCGCCTGGTGAACACCCGTCCCGGCCGGAGGGAGGGCATCGAGACCCAGCTGCGGCGCGACCTGGTGACGCTGGCCAAGAACGGCGCGATCAGCGACGCGTTCATCGCCAGCGCCGATGAGCATCTCGCCGAGATCGTGGCCGAGGTCCAGGATCTCGGCCTGCGGGTGGTCGTCCTGCACATCGCCTCTGACGGCGGCTGGACGATCCCGCAGCCCCTGCGGCAGGAGTGCGACGACATCGTGGAGATCTCCGCCGTCCACCTGCGCCCGTTCGTGGAGCTGGTCCGCGGCGCGGAGCCCCCGGCGATCAGCGAGTCCTACGCCCGCAGCGGCTATGAGGCGCGCGGGCTGCCCGAGGGCGGTTCCGGCGGCGTGATGTCGCAGCCGGCCGGCTACGGCCAGCCCGCCGCGGCCTACGCCGGGCCGCAGGCCGTGGCCGGGGGGCACGGCGGCCCGGGCAGCGGCGGGCCGGGTGCTCATCCGGGGCCCGGCCAGGCGGGCGCGCAGCCGGGCCAGCCGGGCGGGCAGCAGCCCTCCGCCAACGGGCTCTTCAGCCAGAACGGCCACACGGGATCAAATGGGTACGCGGGCCTGAACGGGCAGCAGGCGCCAGCCGGGCAGCCGGCCCTGCCGGGCGGGCACCAGCCCGGCGGGCCGGGGCAGCCGGGCGGACCGGCCCAGTATGGCACCGTCGGCGCGGCGGGCGCTCCGGGTGCGGGCGGCCAGGCCGCCGGCCACCCGGTGCCCGGCGGCCTGGCCAGCGGCGGCCCCACCCCCGGGTACCCGGGCGCGAACGGCGGCTCCTACCAGAACGGCGCCGGCGCCGAGGGCGCCGCGCACGGCGGCCCAGCGGAGCCGCCCGGCGCTCCCGGGGCGCAGGCCCCTTCCGGCCTCGCCAACTACCCGGCGCCGGAAGGCCCGCTCGCGGCGAATGGGTACCACGGGGCAGGCGCCCGCGATGCGGGCGCTCCCCACGATGGCCCTCCGCGCGACAGCGGAGCCGCGCCCGGCTACCCGGCGAGGGGATACCCGGCCGGCCCTGGCGGGACCGCCGAACCGCAGCCCGGCGTGGCCTACCCGCAGAACGGCCCTCAGCACGGCCCTCAGCCCGGAGCCGGGTACCCGCCCGGCCCGCCGCCGAACGGCGGGTACCCGATCGGAGCGCAGCCGAGCCCGGCGCCGCCCGCCTACCAGGCGGCCCCGGTCACCGGGCAGCCGCAGTACTACCCGCCGGCGGGCGGCAGCCAGTTCGCCGGCCAGCCCGCCCAGGCGCCGTTCGCGGGGGCCCGGCCGTCCCAGGGGCAGGCGCCGGATCACGGGCAGCCGCCGCAGGGAGCGCTGATCGGCAGCCACCCGCAGCAGTACCCCGCACCGCCGGGCGGGCCGGCCCAGCAGCCGGCTGCCCAGGTGCCGGCGCTCCGGGCGTCGCAGCCGGTCGCGTTGCCACTGCCCGAGGCGGTGAAGGCGGCGCACGCCGAGGGCTACCGGTTCGGCGAGTCGGTGGGCCGGGACGCCCCCGGCCTGTGGCTCGAGGCGGTCCTGGCGCGCAAGCCGAGGATGCCGTCCGATCTGGAGGCCCGGCTGCTGCAAGGTTCCGCCTTGCCGATCGACTCGCTCCTGCACGACGAGGTACGCCATTCGCTCCGGCGCGGGTTCTGGGACGCGCTGGAAAGCGCCAGGCGATAGCGGCGGCCGCCGATGTTGGAGGGCAGCGCCGATGGGTACCTTGCAGGCGTGGCGATCCTGAGTCGTGAGGAATTCGACGCCATCGAGTTCGACGCGGCGTACACGGGGGACCACCGCGCCGCCGCCCAGCGGATGAGCGCCCTCGCCGCGACCGGGGTCGCGACCGAGTCGATGCCCAGGGCCGAGGCATTCGTGCGGGCCGGCGAGCAATGGCTGCTCGCCGATGACCCGCGCGCCGCGGCAGGCCAGTTCCGGATGGCGATCGCCGATGGCGGGCCATCCGACATCGACCCTCGCGTGCCGATGTGCCGCGCGCTGTTCCTGCTCGACGACGCGGAGCAGGCCCGGGCGCTGATCGGCGAGCTGAAGTCCGAGGGCCCGGCGGATCCGCGCGCCTGCACCATGCTCGCGGAGACGCTGTTCGAGCACGACGACCTGAACGGCGCCCTGGAATGGGCGACCGCGGGAATCGAGCTGATCCTCCAGGGAGGCGGGCGGCCCGCCTGCGGGGAGCCTGCCTCCTACGCCGGCCTGGACGACCTGCTCCGGCTGCGCTACCGGATCCGCAACGACCTGCGGCTGCCCGAGGACGAGTACGACCGGATGATGGGCGACTGACCGGCGGCAGCCCCGCTCAGCGGCGGGCGGCCTGGTGCCGGCGGGCCCGCACGGTCAGCGCGTCCGACTCCGGGTCCAGGTCCACGATGACCTCGTCGCCGTCGCTGATCTCGCCCGCGAGAAGCGCGCGGGCGAGCTGGTCGCCGATTGCCGACTGGATCAGCCGCCGCAGCGGCCGGGCGCCGTAGACCGGGTCAAAGCCGGTGACTGCGAGCCACTCGCGGGCCGCCTCCGTGGCCTCCAGCGTGAGCCGCCGGTCGGCCAGCCGCCGGGCCAGCCGGGCGATCTGGAGGTCGACGATGCGGCTCAGGTCGTCGGTGCCTAGCGAGTCGAACAGGATGATGTCGTCGAGGCGGTTGAGGAACTCCGGCTTGAACGTGGACCGGACCACCGCCATCACGGCCTCCCGCTTGGCCGCCTCGTCGAGGGTCGGGTCGGCGATGTAGGTGGATCCGAGGTTCGAGGTCATGATCAGGATGGTGTTCCTGAAGTCCACGGTCCGGCCCTGGCCGTCGGTCAGCCGGCCGTCGTCGAGGACCTGGAGCAGGATGTCGAAGACCTCCTGGTGCGCCTTCTCCACCTCGTCGAGCAGGATCACGCAGTACGGGCGCCGCCGCACGGCCTCGGTGAGCTGGCCGCCCTCCTCATAGCCCACGTAGCCGGGCGGAGCGCCGACCAGCCGGGCGACCGAGTGCCGCTCGGAGTACTCGCTCATGTCGATCCTGACCATCGCCCGCTCGTCGTCGAAGAGGAACTCGGCGAGCGCCTTCGCGAGCTCGGTCTTGCCGACGCCGGTCGGCCCGAGGAACAGGAACGAGCCCGACGGCCGGTCGGGGTCCGCGATCCCGGCGCGGGACCTGCGGACCGCGTCGGAGACCGCCCGCACCGCGCGCCCCTGGCCGACGATCCGGCGGCCGAGCTCCTCCTCCATCCGCAGCAGCTTGCCCGACTCGCCTTCCAGCAGCCGCCCGGCGGGGATCCCCGTCCACGCCGACACGACGTCGGCCACGTCGTCGGGCCCGACCTCCTCCTTGACCATGGGGCCGGCCAAGGCAGCCCCCGGCTGCCCGTCCGTGGCCGCGGCGGAGGCGCGGGCTATCTCCCGTTCCAGCGCGGGGATCTCGCCGTACATCAGCCGCGAGGCGGTCTCGAAGTCGGCGTCGCGCTGCGCGCGCTCGGCCTGCCCGCGCAGGTCGTCGAGCTGCTTCTTCAGCTCGCCGACCTTGTTCAGGCTGGACTTCTCCCGCTCCCACCGGGCGAGCAGCGCGTTGAGCTGCTCCTGCCGGTCGGCCAGGTCGGCCCGCAGCCGCTCGAGCCGCTCCTTGCTCGCCGGGTCGGCCTCCCTGGCCAGGGCCAGCTCCTCCATCCGCATCCGGTCGACCGCGCGCTGCAGCTCGTCGATCTCGACGGGCCGGGAGTCGATCTCCATGCGCAGCCGCGAGGCGGCCTCGTCGACCAGGTCGATCGCCTTGTCGGGCAGGAACCGGCCGGTGATGTACCGGTCGGAGAGGGTGGCCGCGGCCACCAGCGCGGCGTCGGAGATCTGCACCTGGTGGTGCGCCTCGTACCGGCCCTTGAGCCCGCGCAGGATCGCGATCGTGTCCTCCACCGAGGGCTCACCGATGAGGACCTGCTGGAACCGCCGCTCCAGCGCCGGGTCCTTCTCGATGTGCTCGCGGTACTCATCGAGCGTGGTCGCCCCGATCATCCGCAGCTCCCCTCGGGCGAGCATGGGCTTGAGCATGTTGCCCGCGTCCATGGCGCCCTCCGCGGCCCCGGCCCCGACCACGGTGTGCAGCTCGTCGATGAACGTGATGACCTGCCCCTCGCTCTGCCTGATCTCGGACAGGACCGCCTTGAGCCGCTCCTCGAACTCGCCGCGGTACTTCGCCCCGGCGACCATCGCGCCGAGGTCAAGCGCGACCAGGCGCTTCCCGCGCAGCGACTCGGGCACGTCGCCGGCGACGATCCGCTGGGCCAGCCCCTCGACCACCGCGGTCTTCCCGACCCCGGGATCGCCGATCAGGACGGGGTTGTTCTTGGTCCGCCGGGACAGCACCTGGATCACCCGGCGGATCTCCGCGTCGCGCCCGATGACCGGATCGAGCTTGCCGTCGCGCGCGCTCGCGGTCAGGTCCACGCCGTACTTCTGCAGGGCCTGGTAGGTCCCCTCGGGATCGGGAGAGGTGACCCTCGCGTGACCGCGGACCTGCTCGAAGGACGCGAGCAGCTGGTCGGGGCCGGCGCCGGCCTCGCGCAGCACGGTGGCCGCCTGGCCGCCCTCGGCGGCCAGGCCCACCAGCAGGTGCTCGGTGGAGACGTACTCGTCGCCCATCTCCTGCGCCCGCTTGCTGGCGGCGGCCAGCGCGGCGAGCAGCGGGCGCGAGGTCTCCGGGGCGTTCACGGTGGCGCCGGAGACCCGCGGCATCCGGGCGATCAGGTCGCTGACCCGGCCCGCGACCACGGCGGGGTCGGCGCCGGCGGCGCGCAGCAGCGGCACCGCGATGCCGCCTTCCTGGTCGAGCAGGGCCGCGAGCAGGTGCAGGCCGTCCACGCTCGGGTTGCCCGCCGCCGACGCCCGCCGCAGCGCGTCGCTCAGCGCCTCCTGGCTCTTGCGGGTGAGCTTCTCGTCCACTGTCGTCGTCTCCTTGCAAGTCCGCGGCACCGGTCCGGAGGAGCGGTGCCGCCGGTTCAGGCCGGTGCCTCGCGCGCCTCTCGCGCGGCGGGCTCCGACGGCCGGATGGCGCCCGCCTCGCGGACCGGGACGAGCGCCCCGCCCTGCGCGCGGTCCCGCAGCAGGGCGGCCAGGCGCGCGGCCACGGCCCGGGTCGACTCGAGCTCGGCACGGAGCCTGCTGACCTCCGCGTGAAGTTCCGCGAGCATCACCCGGCTCCGCTGCGTCTCGTTCTCCAGTTCGAGGATCCGCTTGATGCCGGAGAGGTTGACGCCTTCCTCCTGGGACAGCCGCTGCACCTCGCGCAGCATCAGGATGTCGCGGAGCGAGTAGCGCCTTCCCCGGCCCGCGGAGCGGCCCGGGCTGACCAGCCCGAGACGGTCGTAGGTCCGCAGCGTCTGCGGGTGCAGCCCGGACAGCTGCGCGGCCACGGAGATCACGTAGACGGGGGTGTCGTCGGTCAGCTCGAAGTCGCCCGGCAGCTCCGGCCCGCTCCGGGCGCCGCCCGCGCCGATCACCGCGGACATCACGCCCTGCCCTTGCGCAGCAGCTCGGCCCGAGGATCCTCGTCCATGGTGGCGGCCCGGAACTTCTCCAGCGCCTCCCGGGCGGCGTCGGTGAGCTTGGCGGGCACTTGGACCTCGACCTTGACCAGCAGGTCGCCCATCGTGCCGTCGGATCGGCGGATGCCCTTGCCGCGGACCCGGAACACCCGGCCGTTGGGCGTGCCGGGCGGGATCCTCAGGCTGACCGGCAGGCCCCGGAGCGCCGGCACCTTGATGTCGGCGCCGAGCGCGGCCTCGGCGAAGGTCACCGGCACGGTGACGGTCAGGTTGTGGCCGCTCCTGCCGAAGACCGGATGCGAGCCGACATGCACGCGCACGTACAGGTCGCCCGGCGGCCCGCCGCGCTCGCCGGGCGCGCCCTTGCCCTTGAGCTTGATCCGCTGGCCGTCGGCGACCCCGGCCGGGATGCGCGCCTGGATCGTGCGGGCGCTCATCGCCCGGCCGCTTCCCGAGCAGGCCGGGCACGGGTCGTCCACGATCAGGCCCCGGCCCCGGCACGTGGTGCACGGCTCGGAGAACGCGAACGCGCCGAGGTCCCGGCTGGACTGGCCGCTGCCCTGGCAGGACGGGCAGACGCGGGGCACCGTCCCGGCCCTGGCCCCGGTGCCGCGGCAGGTCCGGCACGGCCCCTCGTCGGTCAGCCGGAGCGGCACGGTCGTGCCGTCGATCGCGTCGGCGAACGACAGCGAGACCTCGGTCTCGACGTCCGCGCCGCGCCGCGGCCTGGCCTGCTGGCCGCTCCGGCCGCCGAACATGCCGCCCAGGATGTCGCCCAGGCGGCCCCCCGCGCCGGTCGTCCCGAACAGGTCGCCGAGGTCGAAGCCGCCGAACGGGCCGCCGCCGCCCGGCGCCCGCGCGCCGGTGCCGAACAACGACCGTGCCTCATCGTACTCGGCCCGCCGCTTGGGATCAGACAGGACGTTGTACGCCTCGGAGATCTCCTTGAACCGCTCCTCGGCCGCGGCGTCGCCCTTGTTCGCGTCGGGGTGGTACTTGCGGGCGAGCTTGCGGTAGGACTTCTTGATCTCCTCGGCGGACGCACCCTTGGAGACACCGAGGACCTTGTAGTAGTCCTTCTCGAGGTAGTCCTTCGTGCTCACCAGGGTCCTCCTGGCCGGGGGCTGATCGGTGTCATCGTCTGGTGGTCTCTCTCATGTGCGTCCCGCCTCCTGCCGCCGCGCCTCCCGCCCGGCGGGCGGCAGCGCGCGGGCGCCGGGCGGGCGCGGGCAGGGCGGGCGTGGGTCAGCCCGCTCCCGGCTGGGCCCGGGCATCGCCGGCGGCGCTGCCGGCGTCCGGGGCGTCGCCGGCGCTGGCGGCGGAGCCAGGAGCGTCGCCGCCACTGGGGCCGGCCCCGGTGGCTGCGCCCGGCCCGGTGGCTGCGCCCGGCCCGGTGGCTGCGCCGCGGCCCGCGTCAGCGGGCGGCCGGGCGCCGGACGGGTCGGTCGGCTCGGCCACCGCCACCCGGGCCGGGCGCAGGATCCGGTCGCCGACCCGGTAGCCGGGCAGCAGGATCTGGACGCACGTCGGCTCGGTGACCTCCGCCGAGTAGGAGTGCATCAGGGCCTCGTGGACCTTCGGGTCGAACGCCTCGCCGGCCTCGCCGAACGCCGTGAGGCCGAGCTTGGCCACCGCCGCCTCCAGCGACTCGGCCACCGACTTGAACCCTCCGGTCAGCTCGCCGTGCTCGCGGGCCCGGCCGATGTCGTCCAGCACCGGCAGCAGCTCGGCGATCACCGTCGCCAGCGCGTGCTCCCGGACCGCCGCGCGGTCCCGCTCCACCCGCTTGCGGTAGTTCGCGTACTCGGCCTGGACGCGCTGCAGGTCAGCGGTCCGCTCGGCCAGCGCCACGGCCAGGTCCGGGCTCCCGCCCGGCTGCCCGTCACCGTTCCGGGGCGGCTGCGCCGGCCCGGCCTGCGGCTCCTGAGGCTGGGCCTGGGCCTCCGGCGGCGCCTCGGGGCCGGGCGCGGCCGGCCGGGGCTCCCCGGATGGACGCTCCGCCCGCGGGCCGGCCGCCTCCCCGGGCACCGGCCCGGCCGCACCCGGCTGCTCGCCGCGCGCGGCCTCGCCGCGCGGGCTGCCCGGCTTGGAGACGGCATGCTTGCCCGGCCGCGGGTGGCCGGCCCTGGGCGCCTGGCCGCTCCCTGCGTCCCTGGGCTGGCCGGTGACCGGGTCGATGCGCCTGCGGTCCCTGATGACCGGCCCCTGGCCCTGTTCCTGCGACGCCGACATCAGGCTGAGCCACCTCCCGAGCCAGGCTGGTCATCCTCGATGATCTCGGCATCCACCACCTCGTCCTCGGACGGGCCGCCGGACGCGCCGGACGCGCCGGACGCGCCCTGGGCGGCGCCCTCCTGCTGCGCCTGCGCGTAGATCGCGGTGCCCATCTTCTGGCTGACCTGCGCGGCCTTCTCGGACGCGGCGCGGATCGCGTCGGTGTCGGTGCCCTCGAGCGCCTTCTTCAGGTCGGCGATCGCTGTGTTGACCTCGGCCTTCACGTCCTCCGGGATCTTGTCCGAGTTCTCGGACAGGAACTTCTCGGTGGTGTAGACGAGCGTCTCGGCGCGGTTGCGGGTCTCCGCCTCCTCGCGGCGCTTGCGGTCCTCGTTCGCGTACTTCTCCGCGTCCGCCATCATCCGCTCGATCTCCTCCTTGCTCAGCGCCGAGCCGCCGGAGATCGTGACGGACTGCTGCCTGCCGGTGCCGAGGTCCTTCGCGGAGACGTTCACGATGCCGTTCGCGTCGATGTCGAAGGTGACCTCGATCTGCGGCACGCCGCGCGGCGCCGGAGGGATCCCGGTCAGCTCGAACATCCCGAGCTTCTTGTTGTAGGCCGCGATCTCGCGCTCGCCCTGGAAGACCTGGATCTGCACCGACGGCTGGTTGTCGTCGGCGGTCGTGAAGATCTCCGAGCGCTTGGTCGGGATCGTCGTGTTCCGCTCGATGAGCTTGGTGAAGATGCCGCCCTTGGTCTCGATGCCCAGCGACAGCGGGGTCACGTCCAGCAGCAGGACGTCCTTGACCTCCCCCTTGAGCACGCCGGCCTGCAGGCAGGCGCCCACCGCGACGACCTCGTCCGGGTTGACGCCCTTGTTCGGTTCCTTGCCGCCGGTCAGCTCCTTGACCAGGTCGACGACCGCGGGCATCCGGGTCGATCCGCCGACCAGCACGACGTGGTCGATGTCGCTGAGCTTGATCCCGGCGTCCTTGATCACCTGCTGGAACGGCCCCTTGCACCGGTCGAGCAGGTCCGAGGTCATGCGCTGGAACTCCGCGCGGGTCAGCTTGGCGTCCAGGTGCAGCGGGCCCTGCTCGGAGTGGGTGATGTACGGCAGGTTGATCTGCGACTCGGACGAGGCGGACAGCTCGATCTTGGTCTTCTCGGCGGTCTCCCGCAGGCGCTGCAGCGCCATCTTGTCCGCGGACAGGTCGATGCCGTAGCTGTTCTTGAAGTTCGTGACCAGCCAGTCGACGATGCGCTGGTCCCAGTCGTCGCCGCCGAGGTGGTTGTCGCCGCTGGTCGCCTTCACCTCGACGACGCCCTCGCCGACCTCAAGCAGCGACACGTCGAACGTGCCCCCGCCGAGGTCGAAGACCAGGATCGTGGCCTCGGTGGCCTTGTCCAGGTGGTAGGCCAGGGCCGCCGACGTCGGCTCGTTGATGATCCGCAGCACGTTCAGGCCGGCGATCTGCCCGGCTTCCTTGGTGGCCTGCCGCTGGGCGTCGTTGAAGTACGCCGGGACCGTGATGACCGCGTCGGTGACGGTCTCGCCGAGGTAAGCCTCCGCGTCCCTCTTCAGCTTCTGCAAGATGAAGGCGCTGATCTGCTGCGGGGTGAACTTCTTGCCGTCGATGGTGATCGTCCAGTTGGTGCCCATCTGGCGCTTGACCGACCGGATCGTCCGGTCGACGTTGGTCACCGCCTGACGCTTGGCGACCTCGCCGACGAGCACCTCGCCGTTCTTGGCGAACGCGACCACGGACGGGGTCGTCCGCGAGCCCTCCGCGTTCGCGATCACCGTGGGCTCGCCGCCCTCCAGAACGGCGACGACGGAGTTGGTCGTCCCCAGGTCAATGCCTACCGCTCGTGCCATGTGTCTGTCCTTGGTGGTCTCAGGCCCTTGAGAGGACGCTGTTCGTGCAAAGCTTGAGTCTAGACGACTCAAGTCTGCCGCCCTGCGAGGTGAAAGTCAAATGACTTGAGTCAGTCAGACTCAAGTCTGCTTCCTGCCGGGGCCGGGGATCGCCGGGGGCCGGCTCGTGGCCGGCCGCCGATCCGGGCGCCGGGGTAGCATGACGCGCCGGGTCGTGCCGGGCACGGCCCGGCCAGGGGACCGTTCACGTCATCGGCGAGGAGCGAGGGAGGCCGGGCATGCAGACCGGCCTGCGGCAGGGCTCGGCGTGCCCGCCGGGAAGCCGGCGTGCCCGCCGGGCCGTCACCCGGTGGCTGGCCGATCCCCAGGTCAGGAGCGCCGCCGGGCTGTGGCTCGCGTCCAAGGCGATGCTCGCCGTGCTGGCCTGGGCGGCGAGCTGGGTGATGCGCCCGGCCGGGCAGGCCGCCCCCCTCTGGGCGGCGTGGGAGCACTGGGACGCGGCGCAGTTCCGCCTCATCGCCGAGCGTGGCTACGGCAGGCTGGCGGGCAGCGACCGGATCGCGTTCCTGCCCGGGTTCCCGCTGCTGCTGCGCGCCGCGCACCTGCTGATCGGCTCGTGGGCCGCCGACGAGCTCGTCGTGACGTCGGCGGCGAGCTTCCTCGCGGTGCTCGGCCTGATCCGGCTGGCCGACGACTGCCGGCCCGGCTCGGGCACCCGGGCCGCGGTGTTCCTGCTCGCCTCGCCGGCGGCGGTGTTCCTGTCGGTCGGCTACTCCGAGGCCGCGTTCCTCGCCGCGGCGCTTCCGGCCTGGCGGGCAGCCCGGGCCGGGCGGTGGACCCGGGCGGCGGTGCTGGCCGCCGTCGCCTGCGCGATCCGGGTGAGCGGGATCTTCGTGCTGGCCGGCCTGGCCGTGCTGGCGGTCCAGGAGGTGACGTCCGGGCTGCCCGCGGCCGCCCGTGATGCGACGAGCCGCAGCCGCGGCGCCCCGGGGGCCGCCCGGACCGGGCCGCCCGCCGCGGTCCGCCGGCCCGCGGCGGCCAGGTCGCTCGGGCTCGCGGCGCGGCTGGCGATCCCGCTGCTGCCGCTGGCCGCCTATGAGGCGTACCTGTACCGGGGGACCGGTGACTGGCTCGCCTGGGATCACGCGGAACGGGCGGGCTGGGGACGGTACTTCGGCGATCCGGTGCGCACGTTCACCACCACCTGGCGGGCCGCGTTCGGGCTGGAGTTCCGGCCACCGCTGGCATTCATGTTCCAGCTGGAGCTGGCGGCGATGGCGGTGCTCGCCGGCACGGCGGCCTGGCTCGCCTGGCGGCGCCGGTGGGCCGAGGCGGTCTATGCCGCGCTCACCGTGGCCGCATTCGGGTTCGGGACGTGGTACGAGTCGGTGCCCCGGGCGCTGCTGCTGATGTGGCCGCTGTGGTGCGGCCTCGCCGGGCTGGCGGGCCGGCGCCGCCTGGCCGGCTGGCTCTGGCTCGCGGTTTCCGCGCCGCTGATGGTGGTGACCGCGCTGCTGTACCTATCCGGGAGCTGGGCGGGCTGACCGCACGGCCCGCCCGCGGCGGCGGGTCCCGTGGTCACGGCGGGTTGACCACTGCCCACGGACTGTCCTGCCGGGGCGGCCGGCGGGCGGCGGCGCGGGTAGACTCCCGCAGCAGGCGCTGATGACGCCCGCCCGGCGGTGCGGCCGGCCGGCCGAGGACAGGTGGATGAGCCCATGGCGTCCGATGCCGCGGTGAGCCCCGCCGCCGGGACCAGCGGTCCCGTCCGGGCCGGCCGTCCCGGTGCCCGCCGCCCGCGGGCGGTCGCCCTCGTGCTGGCCGGGTACGTGGCCGCCGCGTTCGCCGTCACCTGGCACCTGTGGGCCGGCCCGGCCCGGCTGGCGGTGGCCGGCAACCCCTGGGACGCGGACCTGTTCGCCTGGTACCTGCGCTACACCGCGGCCGCCCTGGCCCACGGCCACCTGCCCGCGCTGATCACGACCAGCCTGAACGCGCCGCGGGGCGTCAGCATGATGTGGAACACGGCCGTCCTGCTGCCCGGCATCGTCCTCGCGCCGGTGACCCTGCTCGCCGGCCCGCAGGCCAGCCTGACGCTGATGCAGACCGCCGGGTTCGCCGGGTCGGCCGCGAGCCTGATGCTCGTGCTGCGGCGCTGGCGGCTGCGCACCGGGCCGGCCGCGATCGCCGGGGCGGTCTACGGGTTCTCCCCGGCCCTGGTGCAGTCCGCGATCGGCCACTACGACCTGCAGTTCGCCGTCCTCCCGCCGCTGCTCATCGACGCCGGGCTGCGCCTGTTCGCCGTCCCGGCGCCCGGGCCGCCCGGCTCGCCGCCGCGGGTGACCCGGCCGGGGCCGGCCCGCGCCGCCCGGACCGGCATCCTGCTCGGCCTGCTCGCCGCGGCGCAGCTGTTCGTCGCCGAGGAGACCCTGGCGATCAGCGCGGTCACCGGGGCGCTGCTCGGCCTGGGCCTGATCCTGGCCCGGCCCGCGGGGCTGGTCAGGTGGGCACTTGCAGCGTGCCGGGCGGGCGCGGGCCAGCCCTCCGGGCCCCGGAGGAGGACGGCCGGGAGCCGGCTGGCGGCTGCGGCCGGCCGGCTGGCGGCGCCCGCCGCCGGAGCGGCCACCGCGTGCGGCGCGTTCCTCGCGGTGGCCGGGATCGCGCTCGCCACGCAGTTCACCGGACCGCTCGCGCAGCACGGCAGCCCGTTCTACCCCGACTACTACAAGAACGACCTGACGGTCTTCACCGACCCGTCCGGCTACGTGATCTGGCATTCGTCGGCCAGCGCGTACGCGGCCTCGTGGCTGCCCGGCGGCGCGCCCGAGCAGCTCGGCTACCTCGGCTGGCCGATGATCGCCGTGCTCGCGGCCGGCACGGTCGCGCTGTGGCGGGACCGCCGCGTGCGGGTGCTCGCCGTCCTGGTCGCCGGGTACGAGCTGCTCTCCCTCGGCGGCCACCCGGAGATCCACGGGGTGACCGACCCGCGCGTGACGCTGCCGTGGCACTGGGTGGAGGGCTGGCCGCTGCTCGGGCTGGCCCTGCCCGACCGGCTCTCGATCTTCGCCGACGGGATGGCGGCCGTCCTGCTCGCCGTGTTCCTCGACCGGACCTCCGCCGGCGGGCCGGCGCGCCCGCTGCCAGAGCCGGCCGGGGGTGCGCCGGCGGCGGCCGGGAGTGCGGGGCACTTGCGGGTGCCGGCGGCCGGCGGCCGGCCGGCCGCGCCGTGGCTGGGCCTGGCCCGCGCGGCCCTGATCGCGGCGGCCGTGGCGCCGCTGGTCCCGCTGCCGCTGCCGGCCGCCGCCGTGCCGTCGGTCCCCGCCGGGTGGGCGGCGGCGTTCGCCGCGCTCCGGCTTCCGCCCGCCGCCCGGGTGCTCGCGGTTCCCGTCCCGAACGCGGGGCTGACGGAGGCGATGCGCTGGCAGGCGACCACGGGGACGGACATCTCCCTGATCGGCGGGTACTTCCTGGGGCCGGCGGCCGGCGGGCAGGCCTACGTCGACGGGCAGGGATCCCGGCCGACCGCCAACTACCTCGACTGGCTCTGGCTGCGCACGCCCGCGGGGCGCGGCGCCCCGACCGGGCCGGTGACCCCGGTCGCCAGGCCCTCCCTCCCGGTGGTGCGCGCGGACCTGGCCTGGTGGCGGGCCGCGGCCGTGGTCGCGGACACCACCCCCGGCACCGCCCTGGGCCGGTACCTGACGGGAATCCTCGGCCCGCCCGCCGTGACCGCCGGCTCGGTCATGGCCTGGCGGCTGGGCTGACCGCCGCGGCGGGGCCCGGATCGCGGGCTGGCGGGACAGCGGCAGGATCTCACCGGTATCCGATCAGCCGCAGGCCCCGGCGGAACGCCGCGATCGCCGCGCGGTGACCCTCGAGCCTCCAGTCCTGGTGGTAGAGGCTGCCGTGCTGGGCCGTGTCGAACCAGACGAGCCCCAGCAACCGGTCCCGCTTGATCCCGGCGAACAGGCCCGGGATCTCGCGTGCCTGGCCCGCCACCTGCCCGATCGCCACCTCGGACACAAGTATCGGCCGGCGGGTCACGTGACGCACCGCCGTCACCGTCCGGCCTATCACCGAGGCGAAGGTGTCGGACCTCGTGAAGTAGTAGCAGTCGATTCCCACCCAGCCCACGTACCTGCTCCCTGGCCACCAGTCGCGCAGCGGCCCGGTGGCCGGGCCCACCCGGTTGATCGTCCAGATCCAGGTCACGTTGGCGGCGTGCTGGCGGCGGAACAGCGTCACGACATGGCGCCACGCGGCCACCCAGAGGGCGGGCCGGGTCCGGCGCCAGCCCCACGGGTCCCAGTCCCCGTTCATTTCCGCCGCGAAGCTCAGGAGCACGTGCCAGCCGTAGGCCCTGGCCTGGTCGGCGAAAGCAGTCAGGTAGTCGTCGAACCTGCCATCAGCGATCGACGCCATGGGGACCTTGCCCGGATTGATCTGTATGAATGGGATGGCCTTGTGCGCGCGGATGGCAAGAGCGAGGCGAGATGTGAACGGGTCGCCCCAGGCGAGATAGTACAGCACTATATCGGGATTCTTGCCGACCGCCCTGGAGAAGGTCTCGATTGGCCGGTAGCTCTTCATGGCACCGGACTCGGTGACGCCGAGGTAGGATGCTGCTCGGAGACGGAGGGGCGGAGCGGTCCGACGTGATGCCGTCGTGACAATTCGCGCCGGCGCCCGGGTTACCGGGCGGGTCGCATACGCGACACTCGCCACGAGCACGAGGAAGGTGGTGGCGAGCAGGACCAGCATCTTGCCTGTCAACCCCATCATGAGGCCTCCTTCACCTGCCTATTGCGCCAGCTCTTGTCGTGCAGCTTGGTCAAAGCGTAGTACCGGAGCGGCAATAGCAGCAGCATGCTCATCAGAGTGGCCACTGGCGTACCGATGAGCAGGGACTTCGCCTTCTCGCCGAATGGCATGTCGGGGCGTCCGGACAGATAGAGGACGGCCAGCGCGTACTTCACGACGATGAAGGACATCACATACGGCAGCGTGACCCAGATGTGCGCTAGCTGATGGTGGAATCCGAAGGTCCACGATGCCAGCGCCCACACGTATAGAAACGGAGCCGACAGCGCCTGGATGAGCCCGATGGTCGGCGAGATGATGGCGTTCCAGCCCAGCCGCCGGTAGACGAACGGCAACATCCACCACCAGGACCTGGCCCAGCGCAGGCGCTGGTTGAAGGTACCCCTGATGTCAGATGGCATGTCAGTCTCGACGATCGCCGCGTTGACCCCGATGACCCGTCCCCGCGTGAGCGCCCGCATCGTCAGCCAGCGATCGTCGCCGGTGCCGCATTCGACTTCGTAATCAGCCAGGTTGTCATACAGCACGGGCCCCCGGTAGAGGGCGAGCGCGCCGGACGTGGTCTCCAGCGCGCCGAGCGCGGACCTGGAGGAGCGCATCATGACGCAGGACGCTCCGATGTTCACGTCCGCTGCCCGGGCTATGAGGCTCTCATCATAGTTCCGGACCCAGATCCAGCCGGTGACGGCTTGGATGGATTGGTCGCTCATCGCCCTCAGGAGATGCTCAAGCGCGTCAGGCCGAGGGGTCGAGTCGCTGTCGACGGTCAGGACGAAATCGACGTCCGCTGCCCGGAATCCCCGAAGGGCGGTTGCGTGAGCTCCGCGCTTCCCGCGATTAGCCTGTCTGACCCAGTCGACGCGCGGATGATAGAAGGGAATCACGGGCTCCGCGGACCCGTCGTCCACCACGACTATGCGGTCGAGGGGTACGGTCTGGGCGAGCAGGCTCCGCACGCAGGCGTGAAGCTTGTCGGTCGGCTCGTTGTAGGCCGGAACGATGGCCAGAACGCGCCCGCTGGCGATGGGTAGATCGCGGTAGCCGCGGCTGTTGGCGTAGGTGAGCAAGCAGAAGACGATTTCTATCGCGTTGAACGTCCAGTACGCTATGATGACGGTGCTGACAGACAGCCGCGCGGTGATGGCTATCGTCACCGCGAGGACGACGAATACCGCCGAGACGATGATGACTTTGAGCGCTCGCGCTCTCGGAAGGTCAGCAGCCGGTAGAGGGCGACTCCAGTCATAGTCGTGATCACGGACCCCAAGATGGCGGCGCTGACCAGCCTGGTAACGTCGCTCAGGATAGTGGCGGGCGTTGTCAGGGAAATGGCGCGGGCTGCTGTGCTGATAACGGTGCTCAGTGCGCGGTGCATGAAGTGACCTGCCGGATTCCGCGGTCGGGACCGCTTCGGCCAGGTAGAGCAGGAGGTCGAGTGCCTGGCTCTGCGAGGCCGGGGTGGCGTGGTGCAGGCCGGTCATAGGCGCTCGCCGGCGGGGAGCACGCCGCGGGTGTCCAGGATCAGCGGCGCGTAGCTGGTCGCGCGCTCGAGGTCGAACATGCTGTGGTCCTGGAGCAGCACGGCGAGGTCGGCGAATGCGGTGGCGTAGGCGGCGAGCCGCTCGGCGTTCTCGACGGGTTCCCCGTCGACCAGCCAGTCGGGCACGTGCGGATCGAGATAGCACAGCCGTGCCCCGGCGCGCCGGAGCAGGCGGGCGAGCGGCACGGCGGGAGTCTCCCGCAGGTCGGCGCTGTCCTTCTTGTAGGTGACGCCGAGCAGCAGGATCCGGGCGCCGTTGAGCGGCCGGCCGGCCTGGTTCAGCAGCGAGGCGCAACGGGTGAAGACGTAGGAGGGCATCCGGTTGTTGATCTCGTGGGCGAGGTCAATGAACCGGAACCGATGGCCGAGCGTGCGGACCTTGTAGGACAGGTAGTTCGGATCGATCGGTATGCAGTGGCCGCCTACACCGGGGCCCGGATAGAAGGCCTGGAAGCCGAACGGCTTCGTGGCCGCGCACCTGATCGCGTCCCAGAGGTCGAGGCCCAGCTCGTGGCTGAGAACCGCCATCTCGTTGACCAGCGCGATGTTGACGTGGCGGTAGGTGTTCTCCAGCAGCTTGGCCATTTCCGCCTCGCGGGCGGATGCGGCGGTCACGACCTGGTCACACAGCCTGCGGAAGAAGGCGGCGGCCACCTCCGTGCAGCGGGGCGTGATCCCGCCCACGATCTTTGGCGTGTTGCGCACGCCGAAGGCTCGGTTGCCCGGGTCGATCCGCTCTGGCGAGAACGCGAGGTGGAAGTCTAGCCCGGCGCAGAGCCCTGATCCCTTCTCGAGGATTGGCCGCACTACCTCATCTGTGGTGCCCGGGTAGGTGGTCGACTCGAGTACCACCAGGGCACCTGGCCGCAGCAGCTTCGCGGTCGTGCGCGCTGCCGACCTCACCGCGGTCAGGTCGGGCCCGCTGTCGGCTGTCAGCGGGGTGGGCACGCAGATCACCGTCACGGCCGGCGTGCCGATGGTAGCGGGGTCGCTGGTGGCCCGGAAGCCGCGTGCCCGCATCGCCGTCACCTCGGCGTCCGAGATGTCCGGGACGCGGGAGCGCCCATTGTTCAGGCCGGCCACCACCGCCGGGCTCAGGTCGTATCCGGTTACCATCAGCCCTGACCGGGCGGCCTCAGCCGCCAAGGGCAAGCCCACATAGCCGAGGCCGATCACGAGGAGATCGGGATCCGGATCACCATGCGGCTTGCCGTTCGGCGTAACTGCGCTCTTCCGGTGGGCCATGGCTGCCGAGGCTTCCTTTCTCGCTAGGCCCGGACAAGCAAGTCACTCGTCATGTAGATACTCGCCATATCGGGCAAACAGGGCGCGGCAACCAGTCATTTGCGAGGCAATCGGGCAAAACGAGCGCCGCTCATGTGATCGCGATGATGGCTGTGCGATCCCGCACTATAGCGCGCGGACAGGTGCCAAGATTACGAAATGCGTGATCCACCTCACTTCCCCATGGCAAGTGGATGATCAGATCCAAAGATGCTCAGCCGGTACTACAGTTCGGGTTCGTGATCTAGCGCCTGGGTGATCATGGGGTGTCCGGGGCCGTGTGCCGGGCACGGGGACGGCCACCTGAATGATCGGGTGCTGTGGCGCATCACGATCGGCAGGTGGCCGCTGCGGCCTTCGTAGCGGGCAGTGCCTGGCTGGGGAGCCAGCTGGAGAAAGGGCGGATGCCGGCCGGAGTCGCCCGCCAGCATGCCGGGCCCGCCGGCCA
>JAJPIV010000130.1 GCA_021324595.1 Actinomycetota bacterium
ACCTCGCCGCCTCGCTGGCCAACCAGGCCCGCTGCCTGTCCGACCTGGGCCGGCGGGAAGACGCCCTGGCCGCCAGCACCGAGGCCGTCACCATCCGCCGGGAGCTCCGCGGCGCTGCCGCAGGTCTTCGCGGCCAGGCTTGCGTCGTCGCTGAATGTCATGGCAGACATCCTCGAAGCGATGGGCCGGAAGACTGAGGCCGACGATGCCAGAGCGGAAGCGGCCAAGTTGGCCTGACGCGGCCGTCGGCTACCACATGGCGTTGATGCCAGATCACTGATCATCGAGTCGGATCGGGACGGCAGCGGTGCAGACTGGCGCAGCGGGGAGAGCCGGACAGACCACCGTCGTTGCAAACCGCGGCGGCATGAGGAGCTGGTCGCTGGGCCGCTGTGTACATCTGCCGGGCCACCAGGCAGAGCGCCCCGGATGCAGGGTCGACATCGGTGCCGGGCCTCTACCTGGGTTCGATCTCCCTGCCGGCTACCTTTTCTGCAGAGCGGTGTGCGCTGACGTGCTCAGGCGGCCCGATAGCGATGTCGCGCTCGGCCACTGTCCGGTAGGCGCGCTCGATGGCGCGGAGCCGGGCGGCGATGCGGGTTTCGCAGGCGGCGATGGCCTCGAGGTTGCGCCTACCGTAGGAGCCTTCGGGCAGGCGCTGGCCGTACTGCTGGACCTCGCGGACGTCGGCTTCTCGCTCCCCGGCGTGCGCGGCGATGGCGTACATGGCGATGGTGGCGGTGGCCTCGTCTAGGACGAGGCTGACCGTGCGGGTTCCGGGGTCGCGGCGGGCCACGGCGCGCACGGCGCGGCCATGCCGGGCCCGGTCCCGGAGGCCTGCCAGCATCAGGTCGGCCCTGTCGAGCTGGTCGCAGGCGGCGCCGAAATCCGCGCCTACCGGGCCGAGGCCGGTGCCGGGCGGCCAGCCAGATGGCCAGGAGGCGCGCGATCACCTCGGAGCCGGCCAGGCCGAGTTCGGCTGCCCAGGCCTGGATGTGCGGCCACAGCCGGTGCCCCTCGTGCATCTCGCGTCCGGCCGCGGCCTCGGCGAAGGTCATCGCGGTGATCGCGGCGTCGCGGTCCAGGACCTGGCCGGACGGCCAGGACACCTCCCAGCCGCGCCGTGGGTTTCCCCTCGTACCGTGGAGACATCGCCTTAAGGAGGGGCGATGGCAGAAATACGCAGGAAGTTCGATGAGGACTTCAAGGAGGGCGCGGTCCGGCTGGTGCGTGAGACGGGCAAGCCGATCGCGCAGGTCGCCCGGGAGCTGGGAGTCAACGACGGCACGCTGGGCAACTGGGTGAACGCCGACCGGCGCCGTGATGCCGGTAACGGCGCGCTGGGCGACGACGAGCGGGCGGAGCTGGTGCGGCTGCGCCGCGAATGCGCTGAATCGCGGATGCGGTGTGACGTACTGAAGCGCTCAGTGGCCCTCTGGGTCGAGGAAGCGATGGGCCGGTAGCCGTGGCCGGGTTCATCGCTTCCCAGAGGGAGGCGCACGGCATCCCGCACGCCACGTCGTGCCGGGCCCTGGGCGTGTCGCAGTCCTGGTTCTACAAGTGGCTGGGCCACGCCCGGGCCGGCACGTTGCCGCCGCGGCAGGAGCGGCGGCGCAGGCTCGCGGTCGAGATCGCCCGGCTGTTCAAGGCGCATGCGGGCAAGCGCGGGTCTCCGATGATCACCGCCGACCTCCGCGAGGGGGGTGGCGGGTCAGCGAGAGCACCGTCGCCAAGCTGATGGCGCAGCGGCAGCTGGCCGCCAGGCGCACCAGGAGGCGCAAGTCCACGACCCGGACCGGGAAGGGCCGGTGGCGTGCCCCGGACCTGGTCAGGCGCGACTCTACGGCGGCCCGGCTCAACCGCAAGTGGTTCGGTGACGGCACCGAGATCGGCACCGATGAGGGCAAGCTCCAGCTCGCCTCCGTCCTGGAGCTGGCCTCACGCCGGGTGCTCGGATTCTCCCTGAGCGACCACCACGACGCGGACAACGCCTACGGCGCGCTGGCGATGGCCGTGGCGGTGCGCGGCGGCCAGGTGCCCGGCGTCATCTTGCACACCGATCAGGGCGGCGAGTACACCGCGGGCCTGTTCCGCGCAGCCTGCCAGCGGATGGGCATCTGCCAGTCGACGGGCAGGCCCGGGTCAGCTCTGGACAACGCCGTCATCGAGTCTTGGCACTCCACCCTGGAGTTCGAGCTGCGGTCCCTGCAGCACTTCGCGACCAAAGCCCAGGCCCGCGCCGCGGTCGCGGCCTGGATCGAGGACTACAACCACCACCGGCGGCACACGGCCTGCCAGAGGATGCCTCCGGTCGCCTACGAGCAGCTGCTCGCCGAGCGCGGGGAGGAGGCAGCCTGACCATGTCCCCTGGTTCTCCGCCTGCCAGTATCGGCCGGTGCCCGGCCCCGCCAAGGTCGTACGTCCTCGCTTCGCTGCGGGCGCTCCACCTTGACCGCGCCTGCGCCCCGGCGGTTCCATGGCAGCTACGGAGAGCCAGGTACCACCAAGATCAGCCTTACTCAGGTCTCCACACTTTCAGGGGAATCCCGCCCGCCGCCGGGCGCGTGCCGGGCGGTGTGGCAAGTACCTCTTTGCCTGGCGCTTGTCACGGACCGCGCCGGCGTGTCGCGCCTGGTCATGGCGGGATGACGGTGGCCGCGGCGGGCGGGACGATCCAGGTGATGGCGGTGACGGGCTTGCCGCAGTGCGGGCAGGGCCGGGTGGTGTGGATGGCGCAGTCACCTGGTGCCGTCCCGGCGGCCGTCATGGTGCCGCCGGTCGTTGCGGTGCCGCCGGTCGTGATGGCGCCGCGGGCCGCCTGGGCCGGGATGGGGTCGGCGGCGTGGCGTGCGGGGTTGCGGTTCCAGGCGGCCCGGCACCGGTTTGAACAGCATTTCTGACGGGGGCGGCGGTGGTCCAGGTGAACGTGGCTCCGCAGCGGCGGCAGGCGCGCCGCTCGGCGGTGGTCATGGCCGGCTCGCGGTGGCGCGGCGGATTGCGTCTGCTCGCTGCTGGTGGGCGCGCATCCGGTAGGACGGGCCGTCGATGGCGAGGATGACGCCCTTGTGCAAGAGCCGGTCGACTAGCGCGGCGGCGGGCATCGGGTCGCCGAGCCGCTCCGCCCAGTCCGATATGCCGACATGCGAGGTCGTGATGATGCTGCCTTTGAGGTACCTGGCGTTGATGACCTCGAACAGCAGCGACCGGCCGTCCTCGTCGAGCTTGCGGTATCCCAGCTCGTCGATCACCAGCAGCCGGGGCTGGGTGAAGAACCGCAGCCCGGTGGGGAACCGGTGCTCGGCGACCGCGATCTGCAGGCGGCGGATCAGGTTCTCGCAGGTAGTGAATAGCGCCTTGTGCCCGGCCTCGGCGGCCGCGCGGGCCAGGCCCGCGGCGAGCATCGTCTTGCCCACCCCGGGCGGGCCGATCAGGACCACGTTGGCGGCCTCGCCGATGAACCGCAGCGTCGCGAGCTCGCGGATCAGCGCCTCATCAGCGCCGGGCTGGGCGGAGAAGTCGTAGTCCTCGATCCGCCACGGGCGGGCAGGGCGGCGAAGTGGAGTCGGGCGGTGAGCTTGCGGGCCGCGGTGGCCTCGGCTTCGATGCCCATGAGCTTTTCGAGGGCGTCCAGGGCGGTGAGCTGCTCGTCGCGGGCGGCGTCGAGCAGGGCGGGCAGGGCCTCGGCGGCGGCGGTGAGCTTGAGGTAGGCCAGGTGGCCGCGGAGCCGCTGGTAGGCGGCTGCGGCGTCATTCATGGCGGCGGTGGTGGTCATAACGGGTGTCTCCCTCCTGGTGTGCGCCGGTGATGGCACCGGCGGTCGGTCAGGCGATAGGCGCCGGCGATGAGCTCGGCGATGGTGACGGGCTCGTCGCAGCACGGGCACAGCCCGCCGATCCCGGCGGCGGGCATGAACGTGCCGCAGTCCGGGCAGCGCTGGTCGCCGAGGGCGCCCTCGCCGCAGGCTGGGCATTCATAGACGGTCATCGCCCGGCGGCGGCCCTTGGGCGGGACGGGCGGCTCGGGGGCTGGCGGGCGGCGCCGCCGCCAGGCGGCCTGCTTGCAGGCGGGCGAGCACCAGCGGCGCCGGCCGGACGGGGCGAACCGCTGGCCGCATGCCGGGCAGGTGCGCATCGTCACGTCATCGTCACGCGACGGGGGCGGGCTGGTGCCGGCGGGCGGGGCGGTCATGACCGGTCCTGTTCTTCTGGCGGGGCCGCCGGGCGCAGCGGGCGGGCGGCCTCGGCCCAGGCGGTGAAGTCGGTGACCACCCCGCCGACGGCGCGCTCGCCCCGGATCGCGGCGGCCTCGGCGAGCGCCGCAGCTGATGGCGGGCGGCGGGCCTTGCGCTGGCACGGCCCGGCCGTGCCCGCCGAGCGGGCTGCCAGGACCTTCTTCTCCAGCACGGCCACGTGTTCGCTGGCACGGACGACGGCGCCGGCGTGATCGGGCTCGCGGCGGTGCCGGGCCAGCGTCGTCCCGGCGGCGGTGACGACGTCGATCGTCACGGTGCCGAGCTGGTGGCGGACGGTGACCGGCTGGCCTGGGTGGCCGGGCGGCACCGAGTACCAGTTCCCGTGCCAGGACACCAGCGCCTGCGCCAAGACGACCCTGGGGTCCTCGATCACCGCGGGGAACGGCACCGCCGGCAGCGGAGCCAGCGACTCGGCGGCGGCCAGCTCGGCGACCGTGAGCCGCGCGCCGCCGCGGACCCGGCGGCGGGCATCGCCGCGGCCGGCGCACCACGCGTCGAGCCGGGCCTGGGCCTGGGCCTGGGCCGGGGTCGCTTCGTCGGGCAGGGTCCGCCACCGCGCGGAGCACCACGCCGGCCCGCGCCCTCCGGGGTGCGGCTTCTCAATGCCCGGGCCGAACGCCATCACCGCCGCGCCCGTGAGCCTGGCGAGGGACGGCGCCGACTCCGGCGCGGCCCGGTCAGCCGCCGGTCACGGCCTCGGCCTCGATCTCGACCTTCCACCGCGGGTCGAGCAGCCCGGCCACCACCACCATCGTCGCCGCCGGCCGGACGGCGGCGAAGAGCTCGCCGTGCACCGCGCCGACCGCGTCCGCGTCGGCGGCGGACCGCAGGAACATCCTGGTGCGCACCACGTCGGCCAGGCTCGCGCCCACCTCGGCCAGCGCGGCGCCGATGATCTCGAAGCACCGCCGGGCCTGCTCGGTCACGTCGTCCGGGCAGTGCCCGTCGGGCCAGATCGGCGCGGTGCCGGACACGACGACCCGGTCACCCACCCGGACGGCCTGGCTGAACCCGATGGCCGCCTCGAACGGCGATCCCGAGGCCGCCCGCCTCCGCTCCATGCGCCCGGATTCCACGCAGGCGCCTAGTAGGACTTTGTTAGATCTTGTCGGCGTATCTCCCATATGCGCCGAGGGCTTTGTACTGTCATGCCGGGATGAGTCCTGAGGAGATTGCGGAACCCCGGGCCCTGGCTGGTGGCCTTTGCGGCGGAGATGCTCGGCGGGCTGGCGCGCAAGGATCAGCGGGCGGCCGGTGAGCTGTATGTGCGTGGCCTGCTGACCGGTGGGCAGCGCAAGTCGATGGTGCCGATGGCGGCGCGGCTGGGTTGCGATCATCAGCGCCTCCAGCAGTTCATCACGTCCTCCACCTGGGATTACGCGGCGGTGCGGCGGAACATCGCGCAGTGGCTTGCCAGCAGCCAGCTGGTGGAGGCGCTGGTGGTGGATGACACCGGGTTTCCCGAGGACGGGGACGCGTCGCCGTGCGTGGCCCGCCGGTACTCCGGCACCCTGGGCAAGGCCGGCAACTGCCAGATCGGCGTCAGCGTCCACTTGGTGAACGAGCATGCTTCCTGCGCCGCGGACTGGCGGCTGTACTGCCCGGCCAGCTGGGACGCCGCCGCGCGGCGCAAGCGGGCGGGCATCCCCGATGAGGTCCGCCACCATGAAAAGCGGCGCCTGGCCCTGCCGGGGTTCCGCAGCTGCACAGCGCGATAGTTGGCGAATCCGGGGCTTGACGTGCGAGAACGCGCGCTGGCCTGGATCGGTGGCGTGTATCTGGGCGGCGGCGCTCGTGCTGGTCAGGGCGTTCCGGTGGTGAGCTGGAAGATCCTGGGCGGCGGGTCGATCTTGAGCTGGGCGAGGATGTCGCGCTGGGCCCTGGTGAG
>JAJPIV010000030.1 GCA_021324595.1 Actinomycetota bacterium
GGCACGGCGACCTGTGGGACGCGGTGCAGCTTGTCTTCGACGGGCTCGGCACCGAGGGAGGCATCCCCGAGCTCGCGCTTCCCGGCATCGGCGGCATCTTCGAGACCAAGCGCGACGACGGGCGCCCGCTGCCGCTCGACGAGCCGCTCGCCGGGGCGCGCCTGTCCAACGAGGCCCTGCTCGGCGCGGTCCGCGCCCTGTCGGTTGTCCGGCCTGTCAGGGGCGGCGGCCTGCGCAGGGTGGACTTCGGCAACCTCGGCGCCGAGGAGCTCGGCAGCGTCTATGAGTCCCTGCTGGAACTGGTGCCGCGCTACGACCCGGAGCAGGCTGCCTACACGCTGGAGAGCCTGCCCGGCAACGATCGCAAGGAGACCGGCTCCTACTACACCCCGGCCGCGCTCGTCGAATGCCTGCTGGACTCCGCGCTCGACCCGCTGCTCGACCAGGCCTGCGCCGGGCCCACGGTGACCGAGCGCGTCGGGGCGCTGCTGGACATCACGGTCTGCGACCCGGCGTGCGGCTCCGGGCACTTCCTGGTCGCGGCGGCCCGCCGGATCGCCAAGCGCGTCGCGGCCGAGGAGGCCGGCGACCCCGAGCCGCCGGAATCCGCCGTCCGCGGCGCGCTGCGGCGCGTGGCAGCACGCTGCATCTACGGCGTGGACATCAACCCGATGGCCGCCGAGCTGGCCAAGGTCTCCCTCTGGCTGCAAGCCCTGGAACCCGGCAAGCCGCTGTCGTTCCTCGACCAGAACATCCGGACCGGCAACTCCCTGCTCGGCGTCACCCCGGCGCTGCTGGCCGGCGGACTGCCTGCAGCCGCGTTCGCGCCGATCGAGGGCGATGACCGCAAGGCCTGCGCCGAGCTACGCAAGCAGAACGAGAAGGAACGCAAAGGCCAGGCCGAACTATTCAGCCCGGCCGGGATCACGGTGACCAATGCGGCTCTTGCCCGGCAGGCCGCTGAGATCGCCACGACGCTCCCGAACAGCCTGGAGGACGCGCACCTGCAGCAGCGCCGGGCCGCAGAACTCGCCGCCTCTCCGGAGCGCCGCCGGCAGAAGCTGCTCGCCGACGCCTGGTGCGCCGCGTTCGTCCAGCCCAAGACGCCAGATAGCCGCGCGACCGCGATCACGACCGCGACCCTGCGGCGGCTGGCCGCCGGCGAGAGCACTCCGGAGCTCGCCGCCGCCGGGGACCTGGTGACAAGGCTGGAGCAGCAGTACCGGTTCTTCCACTGGCATGTCCAGTTCCCGCACATCTTCCGGACCGGCGACAGCGTCACCGGCATTGCTCCCGCGGCCGGCTGGGCGGGCGGCTTCTCCTGCGTGATCGGCAACCCGCCCTGGGGGCGGGTCAAGCTTCAGGAGCAGGAGTTCTTCGCCTCGCGGCGCAAGGAGATCGCAGACGCTCCCAACGCGGACGCTCGCAAGAAGATGATCGCCGCCCTGGCGGACAGCGGTGACCCCGCCGACCAGGCGCTGTACTCCGAGTTCCGGGCCGAGCAGCGGAAGGCAGCCGGGTGGAGCCACCTGCTCCGCGACTCGGGCCGCTACCCGCTCGCCGGCCAGGGTGACATCAACACCTACGCCGTCTTCGCCGAAACCGCGCGCACGATCACCAGCCCGGTCGGCCGACTAGGCATCATCGTCCCCACAGGGATCGCCACCGACCAGACCACCTCGTCCTTCTTCGGCGACATCATCCGGAAGGAGCAACTCGACTCACTGCTCGACTTCGTCACCAATCCCCGGCTATGGGCCGAAGTCGGCCACGGCCGGTACCGGTTCTCGATCCTGGTGGTGACCGGTGCTGCGACACGATCGAAGTACGCCGAGTTCTCAACGCTGATCAAACACCCGGCCGACCTCCCACCGCGCGGACGGCGCATCCGCGTCCCCGCAACGGATCTGCTGCTCGTCAACCCGAACACCGGAACCTGCCCAATGTTCCGGGCCCAGCGCGACGCCGAGATCACCGTCGCAATCTACAAACAGATCCCGGTGCTCTGGCGCGACGCGCCCGAGGAGAACCCCTGGGGCGTGTCGTTCATGCGCATGTTCGACATGGCCAATGACTCGGGCCTGTTCCGCACCCGCGAGGAGCTCGAACGTGACGGCTGGGCGCTGGACGGCAATGTCTTCGTCAAGGATGGCAGACGGATGCTGCCGCTGTATGAGGCGAAGCTCATCCATCATTTCGACCACCGGCTTGCCTGCTACAGCAAACGCCCCGAAGGCAGCCAGGATACAGAGTTGCCCCGGCTGGATCTGGACGAGAAGAACGACCCGCACCGGTGCGTGATGCCGCGCTACTGGGTCCAGGAGTTCGACACGCCGGACGAGCGGCGGCCCAGGCCGGATCGGCCCGCCTGCCATCGTGGCGTGACCTCACGGCTGAAGGCCAGGAACTGGGACCGTGGCTGGCTGCTCGGCTGGCGTGACATCTGCCGCAGCACAGACGAGCGCACGGTCATCGCGGCCGCCATACCGCGCGCGGCCACTGGCGACACGCTGCTCCTGGCGTTCCCGCGTTGGCAAGCGGAGCTACTCCAGGCCAATCTGTCAGCATTCGTGCTCGACTACTCCGCACGGCTGAAGTTCGCCGGGACTCACATGAAGTACTTCGTCTTCAAACAGCTTCCCGTGCTGCCGCCGGAGGCGTATGACGAGCCGGCGGCGTGGCTCGGCGGCCAGGCGCCCGCGGGCTGGATCCGGGAGCGGGTAGCGGAACTCTCGTACACGGCGTGGGACATGCAGCCGTTCGCGCGCGACCTTGGCGACGACGGGCCGCCGTTCCGGTGGGATGAGCAGCGGCGCGCCGTGATCCGCGCCGAGCTCGATGCCGCCTACTTCCACCTGTACGGGCTGGACCGGGGCGCGGCGGAGTACGTGATGGACTCGTTCGAGGCCCTGCGCCGCCGGGAGCAGCGCGAGCTCGGCCAGTTCCGCAGCAAGCGGCTGATCCTCGGCCGCTACGACGCCCTGGCTGCCGCCGCCCGCTCCGGCGTCGCCTACCGGACAAGCCTTAACCCGCCGCCCGGCCACGGCCCCCGTCATGCAAGGTAGATCCGTGGCTGACGAGAAGGTGCGCTACTCCCTGATCCTGTGGGAGACGTTGCAGGTCCTGCGAGATGCCTCTGGCCCCATGACAGCCGGCCAGGTGCTGGTCGCGGTCGGGAAGCGTATCCATCCAACGCCGTACGAGTGCGAGCAGCAGAGCACGGGGGGCACGCGATGGGAAACGGCGCTGCACTTCTGCAGCGGCGACGCGGCCACCATCGGGTGGATGACCAAGCGCGGCGGCTGGTCGATTACAGAGGCCGGGATGGAGGCGCTGGACAGGCACCCGTCCCCAGACCTGCTTCTCGCCGAGAAGCAGCGGCTCTACCGCGAGATCGAGGCCGGGCGTGAGCCAGCCCGGCCAGTGGTCCCGGCAAGGCGTGCCTGGATGGTCCGCGGCTCCAATGTGGATGGCTACAACCTGGTCCCGGAATGGCTGGAGGATGGTTTCGTCTCGCTCAGCGCCTCACAGCTTGGCCCGCTTGATCCCGGCGCCTCCTATGAGGATCTGCGGCGCGCGGTCGATGAAGGCTACGAGCACAAGTCGTATGCGTTCCGTGGCCAGCGGCTGGAGGAGCTCGACCGGTTCCTGCGCCGGATGCGCATCGGCGACCTGGTGCTGGCCACCCAGCACGGCATGGTCCACCTGGGTGAGCTGACCAGCCCCGCGTACTTCACCGGATCCCGCCGGGGCCTGTCGAACCTCCGCCGGGATGTCCGCTGGTATGACACGGATAGGCCGGTGGACGGCAGGCGGCTGCAGGCCCCAGTCCCGGCGCTGCTGCAAAGCCAGGCGTACGTGGTGGACCTGACCGAGGCCTACCGGCAGCTGGCCGCCCTGGTTCCCGGCGAGCATCAGCCGCAGCCTCCGGCGCCAGTCACGGCCCGGCGGCAGCTCGCCTTCCATCCGGTCACCGACGAGTTCGCCAGGAAGATGCTGCTGGACCGGGCGGAGCTGGCCACGATCGCGGACCTGCTGTGGGAGCGAAAGCAGATCGTGCTGTACGGCCCGCCGGGCACCGGCAAGACCTACCTCGCTGTCAAGCTCGCCGAGCACCTCACCGACGAGGGCGCGGTCAAGCTGGTGCAGTTCCA
>JAJPIV010000038.1 GCA_021324595.1 Actinomycetota bacterium
CAGCCGCGCCCACTCCGCATCGGTCAGGTCATGTCGTTTCAGGCGATCATCATCCATAAGATAATTCAAGCTGACACCGACACAATGATCTGTAAGACACGCCCTAGCCGCGGCGGCCGTGCCCGGCAGTGGCCGCCGTGCCCGGCAGTGGCCGCCAGCCGCCCGCGCCCGGCAGATCCGCGTGCCCCTTGGCGCGCCGCTCAGTGCGCCGCTCACTTCGCCGCCCGGCGCGCGCCGATCATCGCGCCGCCAGCTCGTGCCGCGAGGGCTCGTGGATGACCGGCTGCCCGGCGGCCCGGTCGGCCCGGGGGGTCCCGCCCCGGCCGGTGGCCCGGTGCGCGAACGCCCCGGCCGCCACGATCACGCCGGAGAGCACGACCGCCGCTGCAGCCGCGGTCCCGAACGCCGCCGCTGCCCCGCTCGCGATGGAGATGATCATCTCCGTCGCCTCCCCATCATGTTGACGTTGTTTACATCTTTATGATGGCCGATTATGTAAACAATGTCAACATATTGGCCGCCCGGGTCGCCGGCACGCCCCCCCCCCGGGGGGGCGGGGGAACCGGTCGCCGGGGGGCCGTCAGCCGCCGTCCGGCGGGCGGGCCGCGGCCGGCGGCGGGCCGGTGATGCCGTTGAGGACGAAGTCGCTGGTCCGGTCGATCGCCGCGGCCCGCTCGGCCGGCGGCAGGAGCGCGAGCGGGCCGTCGAGCAGCAGCGTCGCCAGCCCGTGGACCGCTGACCAGACCGGGATCTCCGCGCCCGGCCGCCGTCCGGGGTCGAGCACCCCGTGCTCGACCAGCTCGTCCAGCACCCCGCTGAGCAGCGCGAACGGGCCGTGCGCCGCGACCTGGGCGGTCACGTCCGCCACCGGCTGGTCGGGGCGGCAGAACGCGGTGCGGAACAGGCCGGGATCGCCGAGCGCGAAGCCGATGTACGCCGAGCCCAGCGCGCGGAGCCGGCGCACCGACTCCTGCGCGGGGTCGGCGAGCGGCTCGCCCGACTCCAGGCTCGCCCGCATCGCCGCGGCCAGCGCCTCCAGCGCCCGGTGGCGGACGGCGGACAGTAGCTCGCCGTGGTCGGCGAAGTGCCGGTAGGCAGCAGCCGCCGAGACGCCCGCCGCCCGGGCTGCCGCGCGCAGCACGACGGCGTCCGGCCCGCCGGACCTGGCCATCTCGGTCGCCGCGTCGGTCAGCGCGGCGGGCAGGTTGCCGTGGTGATAGGTGCTCCTGCGTGCCGGTCCCACCTGGACATGGTGCGGCACGGCGGCCGCGGCGGCAACGGCGCTCCCTGGCCGGGCGGGTAGCATCGGATCATGCCAAGTGCCGCGGGCATCGTCCTGGCCGGCGGACGCTCCTCGCGGATGGGAACGCCCAAGGCGGCGCTGGAGTGGCACGGCTCGACGCTGCTGCGCCGCACGGTCGGCATCCTCTCCCGGGCGACGGGCGGCCCGGTCGTGGTGGTCCGGGCGCCCGGGCAGGCGCTGCCGGCCCTGCCGCCGCAGACCGAGGTGGTGGACGACCCGCGCGAGGGCAAGGGGCCGGTCCAGGGCCTGGCGGCCGGGCTGGCCGCGCTCGCGGAGCGGGCCGACGTCGCCTTCGTGAGCTCGACCGACCTGCCGTTCCTGCACCCCGCCTTCGTCCGGCGGGTGCTGCGGGCCGTCGCCGACGGCGCGGACGTCGGCCTGCCGGTCGCCCGCGGGTACCCGCAGCCGCTCGCCGCCGCCTACCGGACCACGCTCGCCGCGCTCGCCGGGCGCCTGGTCGCGCAGGGCCGACTGCGCCCGGCGTTCTTGTTCGACGAGTGCGAGGTCGCCCGCCTCGACGAGGCGGCGCTGCGCGCGGACCCGGTCGTCGCGGCCCTCGACCCCGGGCTGGAGTCCGTCGTGAACGTCAACGACCCGGCCGGCTACGCGGCGGCCCGGGCACGGCCCGCGCCCGAGGTGACGATCCAGCTGTTCGGCCCGATGGCCGGCGCTGCCGGCCGGGCACAGGCTTCCCGCGGGCCCCGGGCGGCCCGCGCGGCCACGGTCGCCGGGGCGGCCGCCGCCGCGGGGATCGAGCTGGCGGGTCACGTGGTCGCCGCGGTCAACGGCGACCAGATCACCCGGGACGGCGAGACGCCGCTGGCCACCGGGGACACCGTGTTCTTCCTGGCCGCGGACGCGGGCGGGTGAGCACGTGGCGCCGGGCGGCTACTTCGGGCGGGCACTGGTCGTGGACGCGGGCTCGGGAGCCGCGCACGCCCTGCCCCTCCCGGAGGCGGTGCTGCGCGCATACATCGGCGGCGTCGGGCTCGGCACCTGGCTGCTCCACCGGCTCGCGCCCGAGGGCGCCGACCCGCTGGCTCCGGCGGCGCCGCTGGCGTTCGTGTTCTCCCCGCTGGTTGGCACCCCGCTGACCACGAGCGCGAAGTTCGCCGTGCTCGCCAAGTCCCCGCTCACCGGCATGCTCACCGACTCGCTCGCCTCCAGCGGCTTCGCGATCGCCGGGAAGCTCACCGGTCACGACGCGATCGTGGTGACCGGCGCCTGTGACCGGCCCGCGGCCCTGCTCGTCGACGGCTCGGGGGCGCGGCTGGAGGACGCGGCCGACCTGTGGGGCCTAACCGCGGCCGATGCGACCCGGCGCCTGCGCGAGCGGCTCGGCCGGGGCTGGAAGGTCGCGGCGATCGGGCCGGCCGGCGAGCGCGGCGTCCGCTACGCGACGATCTCCCACGACGGGCGGCACGCCGGGCGCGGCGGGCTCGGCGCCGTGCTCGGCGCCAAGCGGGTCAAGGCGGTGGCCGTCCGGGCGGCCACGAAGGTGGCGCCGGCCGACCCGCGGGCCGTGCTCGCCGCCGCCCGGGACCTGCGGGCGCGCTCGTTCGGCCCGGCCACGGCGAAGTACCGCGAGGCCGGCACGCTGGCGAACCTGCTCGCGTTCAACGCGATCGCCACGCTGCCGGCCCGCAACTTCCAGGAGGCGAGCTTCGCCGAGGCGCCCCGCCTGGCCGCCGAGGACCTGAGCCGGATGCGGCAGGTGGCCCGGCACGGCTGCGCATCGTGCACGATCGGCTGCGAGCACATCTACGCGGCCCCGGGGAACCGGGCGGTGCGCGTCGAGTACGAGAACGTCTTCGCCCTCGGCCCGTTGTGCGGGGTGAGCGATCCCGACGCGGTGCTCGCGGCGAGCGCGCGGTGCGATGAGCTCGGGCTGGACACGATCTCGGCCGGCGGGACGATCGCCTGGGCGATGGAGTGCGCCGAGCGGGGCCTGATCGACGCGCCGTGGCTGCGGTTCGGCGATGCCGCGGCGCTGCTGCGGGCGATCGATCAGATCGGCGCCCGGGAGGGCATCGGCGACCTGCTCGCCGAGGGGTCGCGGCGCGCGGCCGGGCGGGTCGGACGGGGCTCGCTGGCCTTCGCGCCGCAGGTCAAGGGACTGGAGCTGCCCGGCTACGAGCCGCGGACCATGCAGGCGATGGCGCTGGGCCTCGCGGTCAACGCCCGTGGCGCCGATCACAACAGGTCGGGCGCCTACGAGGCCGACCTGTCCGGCGACCACGACCGGCTGGCCGGGGGCCCGGCCCATGCCGCGGCGGCGGTCGAGACCGAGGACCGGGCCGCGGTGATGGACTCGCTGATCTTGTGCAAGTTCCTGCGCGGGGTCTTCGCCGACCCGTTCGGTGAATGGGCGGCGCTGCTGTCCGCGGTGACCGGCTGGCGGGCGGACGGCGCCGAGCTGCGGCGCGCCGGGCGGCGGATCGTCCTGGCCAAGCGCCTGTTCAACCTCCGCGAGGGCTGGCGGCCGCAGGACGACTGGCTGCCGGAGCGGCTGCTGACCGAGCCGGTCGGCCTGGCCTCCGGCAGGACCGCCGCGCTGACGCCCGAGCGGCTGCGCGCGATGATCGATGCCTACTACGCCCTCAGGGGGCTGGACGGGCAGGGCCTGCCGGGCCAGGCGGACCTGGAGGACCTGCTGCTACCCGGGCCGGCCCCCGCCCTTGAGTGAGCCTCGCGCCTGGGCGGATACTGGCCGCATGACCATTTCCCGATCATCAGACAGCGGGACGGTCTCTCTCACGATTGACGGCCATGAGATCTCCGCCCCTGCGGGCACGACCATCTGGGCCGCGGCGAAGGCCGCCGGCATCGACATTCCCGTCCTGTGCCACGACGAGCGCTACGACCCGGTCGGCGTCTGCCGGATGTGCGTCGTCGATGTGGGCTCCCCGGCGTTCGCCGCCGCCTGCGTGCGCGCCTGCGAGGACGGCATGCAGGTCAGGACGGCCACCGAGGAGATCGAGCGGAGCCGGGCGACGCTGACCCGCCTGCTGCTAGCCGACCAGCCCGCGCGCGAGCGCGATCCGAAGCAGGTCACCACCGGCGACAACGAGCTGCTCGCCCTCGCCGACCGCTACGGTGCCCGGGCCGGGGACGGCATCCCGCTCGGCTCGGGCCGGGGCGCCGACCTGTCCAGCCCGGTCATCGCCGTGAACCACGACGCATGCATCCTGTGCGACCGCTGCGTCCGCGCCTGCGACGACATCCAGGGCAACGACGTGATCGGCCGCAGCGGCAAGGGCTACGCCACGCGGATCGCGTTCGACCTGGACGACCCGATGGCCCAGTCCTCGTGCGTCTCGTGCGGGGAGTGCGTGGCCGCGTGCCCCACCGGCGCGCTCACCAACAAGCCGCTGCACGACGTGCCGATCCGCCCGCGCCGCGAGCTGGACGCGGTCGACACGGTCTGCCCGTACTGCGGCGTCGGCTGCGCGCTCACCTACTACGTGGACCGCGAGCGGGGGGCGATCGCGTACGCCGAGGGCCGCGAGCAGCCGGGCTCGCACGCCCGCCTGTGCGTCAAGGGGCGGTACGGATGGGACTACGCGGCCTCGCCGCAGCGGCTGACCACCCCGCTGATCCGCCGCGCGGAGTCCTACCCGAAGGGGCCGCTCTCGGCCGACGTGCGCGGGGAGATGGCCGCGGGCGGGCCGCAGCCGGATGGCCGGCGCGGCCGCAAGCCGGGCGGCCCGGTCGACTACGCGGAGGTGCTGCCGCACTTCCGCGAGGCGACCTGGGAGGAGGCGCTCGACCTGGTCGCCCGCCGCCTGATGGAGATCCACGCCTCCGGCGGGCCCGGCGCGATCGCCGGGTTCGGCTCGGCGAAGTGCTCCAACGAGGAGGCCTACCTCTTCCAGAAGCTGATCAGGACCGGCTTCCGGACCAACAACGTCGATCACTGCACCCGGCTGTGCCACGCCTCCAGCGTCGCCGCGCTGTTCGAGGGGATCGGCTCGGGCGCGGTCTCCACCACCTACGGTGACGTGCTCAACTCCGACGTGGCGATCATCACCGGGAGCAACGCGCCCGCCAACCACCCGGTCGCCGCCTCGTTCTTCAAGCAGGCGCGTCGGAAGGGCACGACGGTCATCTACGTCGACCCGCGTGCGGACAAGATGGCTGAGCACGCAGACATCTTCTGCCAGATCAAGCCCGGCACCGACGTGGCCTTCTACAACGGCGTCATGCACGAGGTGATCAGGCTGGGGCTGACCGATGATGACTTCATCGCCCGCCGCACGTCCAACTTCGAGGCGCTGCGGCGGACCGTCGCGGACTACCCGCCGGAGCGCGCCGCGCAGATCACCGGGGTGGACGCCGACGTGATCCGCCGGGTGGCCAGGATCTGGGGCGAGGCGGAGGCAGGAGTGATCTTCTGGGGGATGGGCATCTCCCAGCACACCACGGGCACCGACAACGCCCGCTGCCTGATCGCGATGTGCGCGATCACCGGGAACGTCGGCCGCCCCGGCACGGGCCTGCACCCGCTGCGCGGGCAGAACAACGTGCAGGGCGCCTCCGACATGGGGCTGATCCCGATGTTCTACCCGGACTACGTCAAGGCCGACGATCCGGCCGCCCGCGCCCGGTTCGAGCGCGCCTGGGGCGTCACCGGCCTTGACCCGCAGCGCGGGCTGACCGTCACCGAGATCATCTCCTCCGCGCTGGCCGGCGGCATCCGCGGCATGTACATGCTCGGGGAGAACCCGTTCCTGTCCGACCCGAACATCAACAAGGTGCGCAAGGCCCTGTCGGCGCTGGAGTTCCTGGTGGTCCAGGACATCTTCCTGACCGAGACCGCCGAGTTTGCCGACGTGATCCTGCCGGCCTCCTCGTACCTGGAGAAGGACGGCACCTACACCAACACCGACCGGCGGGTGCAGCTCGGCCGCAAGGTGCTCGACCCGCCTGGCCAGGCGCGGGTGGACTGGGAGGTCATCCAGGACATCGCCCGCCGGATCGGCCTGGACTGGAGCTACGCCTCGCCGAGGGAGGTGTTCGAGGAGATCGTCTCCGTCACCCCGAGCTACGCCAACCTCAGCTACGACAACCTGGGCCTGACCGGCAAGCTGTACCCGAACCCCGACCCGGAGCACAGCGACGGCACCGTGGTGATGTTCGGCGAGCGGTTCAACACCGACGACGGCCTGGCCCACCTGGTGCCGGCGGAGTGGCTGCCGGCCCGTGAGCTGCCGGACGAGCAGTACCCGTTCGTGCTGAACACCGGCAGGCTCCTGGAGCACTGGCACACCGGCTCGATGACCAGGCGGTCCTACGCCCTGGACGCGATCGTGCCGGAGGCGCACGTGTTCCTGAACCCGCAGGACGCGGCCGACCTCGGCCTCGCCGACGGCCAGCTGGCGAGGGTGAGCTCCCGGCGCGGCAGCATCGTGCTCGCGGTCCGGGTCTCGCACCGCGAGGCGAGGGGGAACTGCTTCATCCCGTTCCACTTCCGGGAGGCGGCGGCGAACCTGCTCACGATCGACGAGCTCGACCCGTTCGGCAAGATCCCGGAGTTCAAGTTCTGCGCCGTGCGGGTCGAGCCGGCGCTGGCTCAGGCCCCTGCGGCGGCGGCCGCCGCCGCAGGGGCCGGCGCGGCGACCGCAGGGCAGGGATCGTGATGGCGCGCGCGCGGGCACGCGTGCCGGGGACCGAGGCTCGGGCCGGGAGGTTCGACGGCCCGAGCCTGATCCCGGCCCTGCAGGCGATCCAGGAGCGGCTCGGCTGGCTGCCCCGCGAGGAGCTGGCCGCCTTGTCGCGCGAGGCGCGCAGGCCGCTCTACGAGATCCAGGGGCTGGTCTCGTTCTACCCGCATTTCCGCACCGAGCCGCCGGCGCCGGTGACCGTCCGGGCCTGCCGGGACCTGTCCTGCTGGCTCCGGGGGGCCGCCGGGCAGGCGGCTGCGCTCCGGCGCGAGCACGGGCAGGACCGCGACGTGGAGATCACCGAGGTCTCCTGCCTGGGCCGCTGCGACCTGGCCCCAGCGATCAGCGTGAACGAGCGGCCGGGCCCGGCCGGGCGGGCACCGGACCTGATCGCCGCGGCGCGCCAGGCGGCTGACCCGGGCGCCGCGCCGGGAGGGGCTGGCCGGCCCGCCGAGGGCGCGCGCTGGCCGAACGATCCCTACGCCGACGCCGCCGAGCACTACGGGGTGCTGCGGGCGGTGCTCTCCGGCGAGCTCGGCGGGGCCGACGTGATCGCGGCGCTGAAGGACTCCGGGCTGCGCGGGATGGGCGGTGCCGGGTTCCCGGCCGGGCGCAAGTGGGAGATCGTCGCGGCGCAGCCGGCCGCGCCCAAGTACGCGATCTGCAACGCCGACGAGTCCGAGCCCGGCACGTTCAAGGACCGGCAGATCCTGGCCACCCAGCCGCACCTGGTGCTCGAGGGGCTGCTGCTCGGCATGCTGGCCACCGGGGCGCAGGAGGGCTGGGTGTTCATCAGGCACGAGTACGGCCCGGAGGAGGAGATCATCCGCGCGGAGATCGAGTCGCTGCGCGCGGCCGGGCTCGCCGGGCCGGACGCCGGGGGGAGCGGGCGGCGACTGTCGGTCGAGGTGTTCACCTCCCCGGGCGGCTACATCCTCGGCGAGGAGTCGGCGCTGATCGAGTGCATGGAGGGGCACCGGGGCGAGCCCAGGAACAAGCCCCCGTTCCCGGGCAGCTACGGCCTGCACGGCCAGCCGACGCTGATGAACTCGGTCGAGACCTTCGCCCACGTCCCGGTGATCGTCCGGCGCGGCGCGGACTGGTGGCGGGCGCAGGGCGCCGGGGAGCACTCCGGCCTGAAGTTCTTCGCGGTCTCCGGGCACGTGGAGCGGCCCGGCGTCTACTGCGTGCCGATGGGCACGACCGCCCGGCAGCTGATCGAGCTGGCGGGCGGCGTCCTCGGCGGCCGGGCGCTGGCGGCCTTCCAGCCGGGCGGCGCGTCATCGAACTTCCTCGGGCCGGACAGCCTGGACGTGCCGCTCGACTTCCACACGCTCGCCGCGGCCGGCTCGATGCTCGGGTCCGGGGCGGTCGTGGCCCTGGCGGAGGGCACCGACCTGCTCGCCGCCGCCACGAACGTGCTGCGGTTCTTCCGCGACGAGTCGTGCGGCAAGTGCGTGCCGTGCCAGGTCGGCTCCGCCAAGGCGCACGAGATCCTGTCCGGGCTGCTCGCCGGGGGCGGCGGGGCCGCCGACGTGGACGGCCAGGTCGGCGAGCTTGAGCAGGTCATGCGGCGCACCTCGATCTGCGGCCTGGGCCAGGTGGCCCTCGGGCCGGTGATGAGCGTCGCCCGTCTGGCGGGCGGGAACGGGGGCGGCCACGGGGGCTGACCTGCCCGCCGCCCCGGCCGCCGGCGGGATGCCGGCGCGGCCCCGGGAGTTCTTCGCCACCAAGACGGTCGCGCAGGCGCTGGCCGGCTTCCGCCCGGCGCGGCGCACGGGCGAGACCAGCGTGCCGCTGGACGAGGCGCTCGGCCGGGTGCCCGTGGCGCCGGTCACGGCCCCGCACCCGCTGCCCGGGTTCGCCCGGTCCACGGTAGACGGGTTCGCGGTGCGGGCCGCGGACACCTACGGCGCCTCCGAGGGGCTGCCCGGCTACCTGCAGGTCACCGGCGCGGTCGCGATGGGCGCCGAGCCGGCGGTGAGTGTCGGCCCGGGGACGGCCGTGAGCGTGCCCACCGGCGCGGTGCTCCCCGCAGGCGCCGACGCCGTCGTCATGGTCGAGCACACCCAGGAGGCGATGCCCGGCATGATCGAGGTGGTCAGGCCGGTCGCGCCGGGCGAGGGCGTGGTGCGCGCCGACGAGGACGCGGCCGCCGGGGCGGAGCTCGTCCCGGCGGGACGGCCGCTGCGTGCCCAGGACCTGGGCATGCTCGCGGCGGCCGGCGTGACCCGGGTGGCGGTCCGCGCCCGCCCGCTGGTCACGATCGTCTCCACCGGCGATGAGGTGGTGCCGCCTCGGACCGCCCGGCTGCGCCCCGGCCAGGTCCGGGACGCCTGCGCGGTCGCCCTGGCCGGGCTGGTAGCGCAGGCGGGCGGGGAGCCCGCCTGCGCCGGGATCGTCCCCGACGATCCCGGCGCGCTGGAGGCGGCGCTGCGCGCCGCGCTGCCGGCCAGCGACCTGATCGTGGTCTCGGCCGGCTCGTCGGTCGGAGCGCGGGACGAGACCGCGGGCGTGGTCGGCCGCCTCGGCGCGCCCGGCATCTGGTGCCACGGGCTGGCGATCAAGCCGGGGAAGCCGACGCTGCTCGCCGAGTGCGACGGGGTCCCGGTGATCGGCCTGCCCGGCAACCCGCGCTCGGCCCTGGTGGTCTTCCGCCTGATCGGGATGCCGCTGGTGCGGCTGATCGGCGGGTGCACCGCGCCGCCGCCCGAGCCGGTCGCGCGGGCGCGGCTGGCACGCGGCCTCGCGTCGGCCGCGGGCCGGCTGGACGTGGTCCAGGTGCGGGTGCGCGACGGCGTGGCGACTCCCCTGTTCGGCCCGTCGGCCCTGCTGTCGGTGCTCACCGCCGCCGATGGCTACCTGGTGATACCGGACGAGGCGACCGGCCTGGCCGAGGGGGCCGAGGTCGAGGTGACCCTGTACCGGTGAGCGCTCGCGCGGGCCGCCCGCGCCGGCGGGCGTATCGTGGACCACGGCGATGGCAGACAGTCCCTTCCTCCGCGACGTCCCGGTCGCCCGGGCCATGCAGGCCTGGCGCGCCGCGCGCGAAGCCGCCGGCTGCCCGGCCAGGGTGCCCGCCGTGCGGGTCCCGGTCCAGGATGCCGCCGGGCTGGTGACCGCCGAGCCGGTCTGGGCGGCCCGCTCCTCCCCCGCCTTCGACGCCGCCGGGATGGACGGCATCGCGGTCCGGTCCGCGGACACCATCGGAGCCAGCGAGACCACCCCGGTGCTGCTGCCGCCGGAAGCCTACGACCGGGTGGACACCGGCGACCCCATGCCCCCCGGCCGGGACGCCGTCGTGATGCTCGAGCACCTGCACTTCCACGGTGATGCCGCCGAGCTGCGCGCCGCCGTCCCCCCGTACCAGCACGTCCGCTCGATCGGGGAGGATGTCAGCGCGACCGAGCTGCTGCTGCCCGAGGGGCACCGGCTGCGGGCCACGGACGTGGCCGCCGCGGCCGCTGCGGGCGCCACCGACCTGGCCGTGCGGCGCCGCCCGGTGGTGGCCGTGCTGCCGACCGGGGACGAGGTGCGGCCGATCGGCGCGCCGACGGCAGTCGGCGAGATCACCGACACCAACTCGCTGATGCTGGCCACGCTCGCCCGCGAGGCCGGCTGCGAGGCACGCTGCCTGCCGATCGTGCCCGACGACCCGGAGCGGCTCGCCGCGGCGGCCGCCGCCGCGGCGGCCGGCTGCGACCTGCTCGTCATCGTGGCCGGGTCGAGCGCGGGCCGCGACGACCATACCGCCCGCGTGGTCGCCCGGCTCGGGACGCTGGCCGTGCACGGCGTCGCGGTCCGGCCGGGGCACCCGGTGGTGCTGGGCGTGGCGGGCCGCACCCCCGTCCTCGGCGCGCCGGGCTACCCGGTCTCCGCGGCGCTCACCTTCGACATCTTCGCCGCGCCGCTGCTGGCCGAGTTGCAGGGAACCGCGCCGCGGCAGCGCCCGCGCGCCACGGCCAGGCTCGCCCGCAAGCTCGCCTCCCCCCTCGGCCTGGACGACTGGGTCCGGGTGCGGCTCGGCGTGGTGAACGGGACCACGGTCGCCACGCCCCTGCCGCGCGGCGCCGGCGTGCTCACCTCGCTGGTCCGCGCCGACGGGCTGCTGGTCATCCCCGCCGCGCTCGAGGGGCACCATCCGGGCGAGGTCGTCGAGGTGGAGCTGCTGCGCGGCATCGAGGAGGTGCGGCGCACGATCGTCGCGATCGGCTCGCACGACCTCGTGCTCGACCTGGCGGCCTCGGCGCTGCGGGCCGAGGACCCGGGGATCACCCTGGCCTCCTCGAACGTCGGCTCGCTCGGGGGGCTGGTCGCCCTCCGCGACGGCCTGTGCCACCTGGCCGGGTCGCACCTGCTCGACCCGGCGAGCGGCGAGTACACCCTGCCCTACCTCGACCGGATCCTGCCGGGATCCGGCGCCAGCGTCGTCCGGCTGGTCCACCGCGAGCAGGGCCTGATCGTGCCGCGGGGCAACCCGCGGGGGCTGGCGGGGATCGAGGACCTGGCCCGGCCGGGCGTCCGGTACGTGAACCGCCAGCGCGGCGCGGGCACCCGGGTCCTGCTCGACTACGAGCTCGCCCGGCTGGGGATCGGACCGGACGCGATCGACGGCTACGCCCGCGAGGAGCCCACTCACCTGGCGGTCGCCGCCGCGGTGGCCGCCGGGCGCGCCGACGCGGGGCTGGGCATCCACGCGGCGGCGCGCGCCTTCGGGCTGGGCTTCGTCCCGGTCGCCACCGAGCCCTACGACCTGGTGGTCGCCGCCGGGGAGCTGGACGGCCCGCTGCTCGCGCCGCTGTGGGAGCTGCTGCGGTCGGACCGGTTCCGTAAGGCGGTCGATGACCTCGGCGGGTACTCGACCGCGGAGATGGGACGGCGGATCCGCTGAGGGCTCACTCGAGCAGCCGCACCGTCCCGGTCCCGGCCAGGTCGTAGCCGCCCAGCTGCGCCTGAGCCGCCCGCACGGCCTGGTCGGTGACCGCCTCAAGCAGCGGCTCGGCCCGGGCCAGCGCGCTCTCGGCGAGCACCAGGTCGTACTCCTCCCACAGCAGCGGCACGAAGTGAAGGCCGAGCGCGGTGGCTGCGGCCCGCACGCCCAGCCCGGCGTCGGCCGCGCCCGAGGCCACGCACAGTGCCACCTCCAGGTGCGAGCCGACCTGCGGGCCGGGTGCGGCGTCCGCCGGCAGGCCCGCGTCGGCGAGCAGCCGGTCGAGCAGCACCCGGGTGCCCGCGCCGGGCCGGCGCCGGGCCAGCCGCAGCCCGCGCAGGCTGGCCGTGCCGCGCACGCCCCGCGGGTTCCCGGGTGGCACCAGCAGCCCCTGCTCGCGCCGCCACAGGTGGACCAGCGCCGGACGGCGGCCGCGCAGCAGCGTCCGGGCGAACGGCGCGTTGTAGCCGCCCGAGACGTGCCGGAGGTGGATGACTGCCGCGTCTGCGGTGCCCCGCCACAGCGCGGTCAGCCCGTGCAGGCTGCCTCGGGCGCCCGAGGTGGTCACTGACCCGCTCGCCCGGGCGAGCGCGAGGTCGAGGGCCGGGTCGTCGCTGCCTGCCAGGCGCAGCGCCGCGGGGCTGCCGAGCAGCAGCCGGGCAGCCCGCAGCCCACCGTGGGCCACCCGCGCCCGGCGCCGGTCGCCGGGGACGATGACCCCGGCCTCCGCCAGCCGCCGGTAGGCGCGGCTCACGGTGGAGACGCTCGTGCCCTGCCGCCGCGCCGCATCCCTGATGCTCGGCAGCGCCGCCCCGGGGACCAGCGCTCCCGAGACGACGTCCGCGGCGATCTGCTCGCTCAGGTCCAGGTATTTGCCCACTGCCTTGCTCCGGGTGCCACCGCCGGGCGGCCGGCCATTCCGCGGCGCCGCTCCCCGCACTATGATTGCGCCAGTCTGTACCAGCTCAGATGGGGATAGCATATGCCGCGCCGATCCGCCCGCCTCGCCCGCTGGGCGACCGCCGCCAGCCTCGCCCTCGCGGCCGCCGGATGCGGCTCGGGCTCACCCGCGGCCGGGCCATCCGGCCTGCACGGCACGCTGATCGTGTTCGGCGCGGGCACGCTCGCCGAGCCGTTCGGCAAGGAGATCGCCGCGTTCACCCGGCTGCACCCTGGCGTGACCGCCCGGTCGCAGTTCGGCGCGAGCGCCACGATGGTCAAGGACGTCACCGAGCTCGGCGACCCGGCGGACGTGGTCGGCGTCGCGGACTACTCGCTGATCCCCAAGCTCATGTTCAGCGGCGCCAGGCCCGCCGCCACCTGGTACGTCGGCTTCGTGTCGAACCAGATCACCTTCGCCTACACGAGCAGGAGCAAGGGCGCGAGCCAGATCACCCCGCGTAACTGGTACCGTGTGCTCGCCGAGCCCGGCGTGCGGATCGGCCGCTCCACCCCGTCCGCCGACCCGTCCGGCTACCAGATCCTCCAGATGCTCCAGCTCGCCCAGGGCTATTACCACGACCCGCGCCTGGCGGCGGCGGTGCTGCGGAACTCCCCCGCGTCCCGGGAGGCAGACACCGAGACCTCGCTGCTCGGCGCCCTGGAATCGGGGCAGATCGACTACCTGGCGATCTACCGCTCGGACGCGCTGCAAAACCACCTCAGGTACCTCGCCCTCCCGGCCCAGATCAACCTGTCCGATCCCGCCCTGGCGCCTCACTACGCGACCGTGACCGTGCACTCCGCGCTGGGGGCGCTGACCGGCAAGCCGATCATCTACGCGCTGACCATCCCGTCCGCCGCCCCCGACAAGGCGGTGGCGATCCAGTTCATCAGGTTCGTGCTCGGGCCCCGCGGGCAGGCGATCATGCGCGGCAGCGGCTTCACGGTCATCGCGCCGGCCCTGGCGGCCCCCCGCGCCTCCGCGCTCCCCGCCCCGCTGCGGCCGCTCACCACCTCCTGGACCTCCCCGGCCGGATGACGCGCAGGACCCGGTGACCTCCGACGAGCGGCCGCGCGCCCTGCCGGGGGGAGCGTTCGGCGCGCTGCTGTGGCTGCTCGGCGGGCTCCTGCTGGCGTTCATCATCGTGCCGGTCGCCCGCCTCGCCTCAGCCGTGCCGCCGGAGACGGTCGCCCGGGCTGCCGCTGCCGCCCAGGTCCGGGACGCCACCCTGCTCAGCCTGCAGGATGCGGCGATCACCGCCGTGATCGCGACCGTGCTCGGGGTGCCGCTCGGCTACCTGCTGGCCCGGGGCGGCTTCCGCGGCCGGGGGGTGGTCGCCGCCGTGGTGGACCTGCCGCTCGCGGTCCCGCACACGGTCGCGGGCATCGCCCTGCTGTTCACGTTCGGCCGGACCGGCTGGATCGGCGCCCCGGCCGCCCGCCTGGGCGTGTCCTTCTACGGGTCCCAGTGGGGGATCGTGACCGCGATGCTGTTCGTCAGCGCGCCGTTCGCGGTGAACAGCGCCCGGATCGCGTTCGAGGGCATCGACCCCCTGCTCGGCGGCGCGGCGCGGACCCTCGGCGCGACGCCGTGGCACGCCTTCCGGCGGGTCACGCTGCCGCTGGCCGCGCGCGGCGTGCTCACCGGCGCGGTGCTCGCCTACGCCCGGTCGATCAGCGAGTTCGGCGCCGTGGTGATCCTCGCCTACTACCCGGTCACCGCCCCGGTTGAGATCTACAACCTGTTCCTGTCGGCGAACCTCACCCAGTCCGCCGCCGCCGCGGTGGTGCTGCTGCTGGTCGCGATGGCCACGTTCCTCGTGCTGCGGACGCTCGCCTCGGGGCGGCTGCTCGCGCGGGCCGGCGATGGCGCCGGGTGAGCCAGGAGCAGGCCTGGCCGTCCGCGGCCTGACCGCCCGGGCCGGCGCCTTCGAGCTCGCCCCGGCCGACCTTGACGTGGCCCCCGGCCGGGTGCTCGCGCTGCTCGGCCCGTCCGGCTCGGGCAAGACCACGCTGCTCCACGCGATCGCCGGGCTCATCCCCGCCCGGTCGGGCACGATCGCGCTCGCCGGGCGCGACCTGACCGCGCTGCCCCCGGAACGGCGCCGCCTCGGCGTGGTCTTCCAGCGCCCCGCGCTGTTCCCGCACCTGAGCGTGGCCGGGAACGTCCGCTTCGGCCCGCGGGCTCGGGGCCGGGCGGCCGCCGCCCCCGGGGACCTGCTGCAACGGCTCGGCATCGCGCACCTGGCCGGGCGTTCACCGCGCTCGCTCAGCGGCGGGGAGTCCCAGCGGGTCGCGCTCGCCCGCGCCCTCGCGGTCAACCCGGCGATGCTCCTGCTCGACGAGCCGCTGTCAGCGCTCGACCTGCCCGCGCGCGAGGACCTGCGGAGCGTGATCCAGGGCGTCCTCGCCGGGCTGGCGATCCCGGTGATCTACGTCACCCATGACCGGGACGAGGCGCTGAGCCTCGGCGACGACGTGGCCATCCTGGCCGGCGGGGCGATCCGGCAGGCAGGCCCCGCAGAGGAGGTCCTGGCCCGGCCCGCTCACCCGGCTGCCGCGCGCCTGCTCGGCTGGCGCGACCTGGGATCGGGTACGGTGCGCGCCGGGGCGATCACGGTTGGCTCGCTGACGCTCACCGTCCCGGAGGGCACCCCCGACGGCCCCGCCGAGGTGTTCTACCGCCCGGAGGAGGTCACCGTCCGCGCCTTCGACCCGGGCGCCCACGCTCCCGGCCCCGCGGCCACGTTCGCCGCCCGGGTGGAGCGGATCGTCCCCACCGCCCCCCTGGCCCAGGTCCACCTGGCGGGACCCGTGCGAGTCACGGCGCTGCTGCTGCGCCGGGAGATGGCCGGCCCGCCGCTGCGCCCGGGGGGGCAGGCGTGGGTGACCCTCGGCGCCCTGCGCGCCGTGCCCTCCGGCGGGCCCGGCGGCGCCGCCCGTGGCCGGCCGCCGTGATGCGCCCGGAATGGCCTTCCCCTGGAAAGAGATCTCGCCAGAGATACTTGTGTCGCTCTACGATGTGCATGGGAAGATTCCCTCCAGGCAAGGAGGCCGCAATGTCCGCATCTCTACTTCAGTCAGTGGTCAGCCTTCCGGCGTCTCCGTACCCGCCGCTCGCGGTGGGCTTCATGGGACTGGCCACCGGCTACATGATCTACGGGCCGCAGGAACTGTTCGGATACCCCAAGCGCAGCGAGAAGGTCGACTTTGCCACCGGCATGTGGGGCATCTGGATGCCCGGTTTCATGCAGTTCATCACCGGCGTCTACCTGTTCCTCGGCCTCACGCTGTTCCACACGTTCACCGCCGCGCCGCTCTTCATGGCGGCGCTGGCGTTCACGGCCTACGGCGTGCACTGGTTCGCGATCGGCTGGAACCGGCTGCGGGGCGCAGACGCCCGGGCCAACGTCGGCATGACGGTCGCGTTCACCCTGATCTCGATACTTGGCATCATCGTGTTCTACAAGGCCGGCGATACGCCAGTCGGAGGTCTCTTCATCGGCCTGACCTGCATTTACGTGGCCGACTTCTTCGCCAGCCTCAAGGCTGACATCGGCCGGCTCGGCGTGCTCGGCGAACGGGCGCTCGGCTTCTTCCACATCGGCACTGGGCTGTGGCTCTTCTACCTGATGTTCGCCGACGTCCTCAACACGGTGTTCAAGTACACCCTGCCGTTGTGACATCCCCGGCGGGGTGACGGTGCCGACGGGGCGGTCCTGCGCCGCCTGACCTGCGGCAGGCGGCGGGGTCGGCCCGCCGGCCACCTCCCAGGACCGGCGCGCACGACCCGCCGCCCGGCCGGCTCGCTCCCGGCGAGGCCATCATATCGTGACGCGATATTGAATGGCCAGGGGCCGCGCAGGAGGGCGGGCTTCGGCGGCCTGCCGGCCGGGCCGTCCCAGTGCGCGCGCAGGCGGCCGGGCGGACCTCAGATCCGGGCGACCGTACCAGGAGCCCCGGCGACCAGCTCGTTGAGCACGGCGGCCAGGCTGTGCAGCTCGCGCATGTGGGCCGGCGTGAGCTCGGCGAGGCAGCGCTCGCCCTTCTCGGTCAGCCGGACCCGCACCAGCCGGCCATCCCCGGCGTCGGCGGCCCGCCGCACGAAGCCGGCGGCCTCGGCCCGGTCCACGAGCTCGACCGCGCTGTGGTGGCGCAGCAACAGGTACTCGGCGAGCTCGCCCACCGTCGGCGGCTCGCCTCCCGGGTGGCCCTTGATTGCCACCAGGAGCTGATGCTGCACGTGCGTGAGGCCGACGGCCCGGGCCTGCTCCTCGCTCCAGCGCTCGAACCGGCGCAGGCTCGTGCGGAACGCCAGCAGGTGCTCGAAGTCCTCGCAAGTCAGTGGCGGCACGTACGCTCCTCCGTCCGGCCGGTCAGCCGTCCCCCGGCTGGGTCAGCGTGATCCCCTGGACGGCGGGGAAGCGCTCCAGGCAAGTCTGCAAATCGGCCATGTCGGCATCGCTGGCGCGGGTGGCGTCGTAGCGGACCGAGTCGACCACGCCGGGCTGGGCGCTGGTCGGCCGGACCGGCCCGGCCAGGCGCACGCCCGGCACCGTGGCGCAGGCGGCGGTGATCCGCCGCGCCGCCGCGACCGTGGTGCCCGGCGCGAACTGCACGACGATCCACTGCTGGCCCAGGGCGGCGTCCAGCCTCGCGCAGCCGCCGGCCACGGCCAGCACCGTGATCGCCACGGCCAGCCACGCGGCGGAGCGGGCGGCCCCACGGTACCCGGACACGGGTCCAGCTTAGGCGGAACCAGCCGCGCTCCCGCCCGCGCCCGGCCTCAGCCGCCGTACCCGACCCGCCGTAGCTGCTGGCCGGCGACGCGCTCGAACTCGGCGAGCTGCGCCGGGCCCAGCAGCCGCCGCCATGCGGTGGTGCCCGCATGGCCCGGTGGCCCCTCGATCCGGGCGACCGGGGCGCCGATGAACTCGCCGATCGCCGCCGCGACTGCCTGCGGCTCGCGAACGATCTGCTCATAGCGGAAGGTGGTGAGCTGGTCGGGACCCAGGCTGCTGCGCAGCCGCGCCATGGCGTGCACCGCGCCTCGCCACCGCATCGCGCACTTGCCCGCCGCCGAGAGCTTCGGCCAGCCGTCCAGATCGGCCCGGGTCTCGATGCCGAAGAACGGGTTGGGGAACTCGGCGTCCAGGTTCGCCACTCCGCGCCGGAACCAGGCCAGCTCCTCGGGATCGGCCAGCATGGCGGCGACCACGTCCCGGCCATCCCTGATGACCTGCACGATCCGGGCATCCGGGAAGGCGCGGACCAGCGCGTCCGCGCAGTACATCAGGGCCGGGCTGGCGTCGCCGTACCTGGTGATCGACCGCTCGTCCACGCACGTGCCCAGGGCCGGGCCGGGCCTGGCCCGCTGGCACTCGGGACGGCACGACAGGCAGGCGTACGCGGAGACCTGCCAGCCCTGCGCGAGCGCGTCACGCAGCACCGTAGCCGCCGCCTCGCCCCGGCCCCGCTGGATCGACGGGCTGCGCGCGAACGCGTAAACCACGCCGAGCACGGCCGGCGAGCCGATGGTGAAGTGAAATCCCGGCGTCCGCTTCAGCGCGCGGGCAAGCAGGTCCGCGCCCGAATGCGGGGCGCCGATCACGAACACCGGCTGGCGCACCTTGCGCCCGTTGACGACCAGGATGTGAGCACGAGTTGGCATGACTGGGATCAAGTCTGGCATCGCACGGCCGGTGCCGCTCGGCATGGCGGGCCGTCCGGCGCCCGCACGGCGCCAGGTACCGTGACATCGAGGGCAATCTGCCACCGGGCCAGCCCGGGATCCGGAGGGGGCGTCATGCGGGGCACCGCCGGCCGGCTCCGGGCGCCCGGGACAGCGCTTGCCGCCGCTGCCCTCCTGCTCGGCCTGTCGCTGGCCGCCCTGGTCGCGGTCACCCTGGCCCACCGGCCCGGGCACATGCTGACCTGGTACGACTTCGACATCTACGTGGCCTCGGGTGAGAACGCCAGGCACGACCCGTCGATCCTGTATAGCTGGGAGCGCGCCCCGGCGGTCAGGTTCGTCTACACGCCGTTCGCCGCGCTGGCCTTCGCCGTCGCCTCGTTCCTCCCGCTGACCGCGCTGCACTGGATCATGACGGCGGCGAGCCTGGCCGCGATCTTGTCCACCGTCTGGCTCACGCTCGGCTCGATGGGTTACCGCGGGCGGCGCCGAGTGGCCGGGACCCTCGCGACTGGCGCGTTCGCGCTCTGGCTCCACCCGGTCATCTGGTCGATCCACCTCGGCCAGGTCGAGCCGCTACTCATGCTGCTGGTGGTCTGGGACCTGACCCGCGACGACGGCGCCCGGTCCAAGGGCGCCGGGGTCGGGCTGGCCGCCGGCGTCAAGCTGGTGCCGCTGATCTTCATTCCCTACCTCGCGCTCGCGGGCAGGATCCGCCAGGCCGTGGCGGCGGCGATCGCGTTCGCGGCGACAGTCGCGGTTGGCCTCGCCGTCCTGCCAGGCCCGTCGCGCACGTGGTGGCTGACCGGCTACATGTTCGACACCAGCAAGAACGGCTCGGTGATCAGCCTGGTCAACCAGTCGCTGCTCGGGACTCTGGTCCGCGCCGCCGGGGGGCGGTCGCCGGGCGTGACCGCGGCCTGGCTCGCGCTGTGCGCGGTGGTGGCGGTCCTCGGCGTGGCCGGGGCCGCGATGCTCAGCCGGGCGGGCCGGCCGGTGCACGCCATGGTGCTGTGCGCGCTCACCGGCCTACTGGTCTCTCCGATCAGCTGGGACAACCACTGGGTCTGGGTGGTCCCTTTGCTGGCGATGCTGGCCGGCCTGGCCATGAGCACCACCCGGCGGGCGCGCGTGGCGAGCCTGCTGGCGTTCGCCGCGGTCATCGCGGTGTTCGGGGCGTGGCCCGCGCATGTCCGCGGGCCGGGCGCGTTCCTGCCATCCCGCGCGTTCCTCGGGTGGTTCGCCCGGAGGGGCGCGCAGACGTTCCAGGACGTCTACCACCTGAGCGGCCTTCAGGTCCTCACCTGGAACCTGTACGTCCTGGCCGGGGGCGCCGCGTTCGCGCTCCTCGGCGCCGTCGCGTGGGGCCAGCGGCGCCAGCGAGGACAGCCGCGCCAGCGAGGACAGCCGCGGCGGTTGCGCCAGCGGCGGCAGCGGCGGCACGGCAGCCCGCTGGCGTCCTGAGAGCCCCGCCGTCGCCCTGCCCGGGCGCTCTGCCGCCGGGCCTGCCCGGGCAGGCGGCAAATCGGCCCTTCCATCCCCATGGTGCGCCGGGATCGGCACTGGTACCGTGCCCCTGCCGGGCTGGGAGCGGGCCATCCGCGGGTCCCGGGGAATGTTCCGGCCAGCAGCGCCGACCAGGAGAACGACAGATGGCAGGAATGGTCTTCTTCACCGACAACTACACCGACAACAGCACCCGCGAGGGATACCAGTTCGAGTTCTTCTGCCGGCGGTGCGGCAACGGGTACTCCTCCTCGTTCCAGCATTCGGTCACCGGGTTCGGCGGGCGCCTGCTCGCGATGGGCGGCGACCTGCTCGGCGGCTCGATCGGCGAGAGGGCGAGCGAGCTGGGCTGGGACGCGGAGTGGCTGCGCGACGGCGTGCGCGGCTCCGCACGGGACAAGGCGCTCGCCAAGGCCGTGGACGAGATGAAGCCCCACTTCATGCAGTGCCACCGCTGCGGCCAGTGGGTGTGCCGCGAGGTCTGCTGGAACGACGAGCGCGGCCTGTGCGCGACCTGCGCCCCTAAGCTCGACCAGGAGATCGCGGGCATGCAGGCCGCGGCGCAGGTCGCGCAGCTCAGCGGCAAGATCCAGCAGGTCGACTTCACCAGGGACATCAACTACCGGGACCAGGGGACGGGACTGTGCCCGTCCTGCGGCGCGGAGAGCGGCGGCGGCAAGTTCTGCCAGTCGTGCGGGACGCCGCTGGCAGCGGCGCAGGAGGCGAAGAGGTTCTGCGGCAACTGCGGCACGGAGCTGAAGGGCGCGAAGTTCTGCGGCGAGTGCGGCACCCCGGCCGGCTGAGCCGGTGACCACCGCCCGGTACCGGCTGCTCTCGCCGTCCGGCAAGGCCGTCGAGGAGGGCAGCGCGGACGTCACGGTCGGCGGCGGGGCCCTCATGCTGGCCCCGCCCGGTGCCGATGCGCTGCGCGTGCCGTTCGATCAGATCGCGTCGGTGGGCGAGGCCGAGCAGTTCACGCTGCGGATCGCGCTGAGCCGGGGCACGATGATCGAGCTGTCCCGGCTCGGGGCGATGCGCACCCAGCTGCTGGCCGAGCTGAGGGACGGCCAGGCCGCTGCCGCCGGGCGCGCGGCGGGCGTGGTGGGCGAGGCCGACGCGTTCTCCGGCGCCAGCGGCGGCGAGCCCGCCGAGATCAGGCTCTACGACGACGCGCTGCTGATCGTCACCGGATCCGGCGCCGAGCGGGTGAGCTTCTGCTTCGTCCAGCAGGTGGAGCCCGCCGGCCACGCCGTGACGATCCGGGTCGCCGGGCGCGGTCCGCTCGCCGTGTCCGGACTGGGGCGGCGGGCCGGCGAGTTCGCCGACGCGCTGAACGACCGCCTCTCGGCCTCGCGCGCCCGGGCGGCCGCCTTCCTCGGCGCGCTGCTGCCGGGACTGGATCCGCTGGAGCTGCGCCAGGCCGCCGCGCTGCTGCGGGACGGCCTCGCCGCGCGGACGGCCGCGCTCGACGCCGTTCACCCCGACCTGGCCGCCTCGCTGCTCCAGGCGGCCGCCATCCCCGACCGCCGGGACGCCGTGACCGTGCTCGGCCGCCGGGCCGGGCTGGCGATCGGGTTCCGCCAGGTCGCCTCGGTGCACCGGGCGGCGACCGGGGTGACCCCTTGGCAGGACCACGCCGCGGCGCCGCACATCGGCGAGCATGACCGCAGCGGCGGGTACTTCGGCACCGGGTTCGCCGGGATGATGGCCGCGGGCCTGGTCGCAGGCCTCGGCGCGAGTGCTGGCCCGGGATACGCGGGGCGGTTCGGGTACGAGGGCGGATCCGGGTACGAGGGTTACTGGGCCTACCGCGCCCTCGGCGCCGGGATGACAGCGAGCGGGCAGCATGCCATGGCGCAGCGCGCCGACGTGGCGCGGGGCCGCCTGACGCCGGCCGGCGATGACCTGGCGGCGCTGACGCTCACCGGGCAGGACCCGGCGGTGCTCGCGTTCGTCCTGGCCGAGGCACCCGGGCGCGTCGCCTTCGACGTGCTCAACCTCGCCGGGCCGCCCACCCTGGTGTTCCGCGCCGGCGGCCCGGGCAGCCTGGAGGCGGTGAACCGGGCCCTGGTCGACTCCGGCTTCGCGCCCCGGGAGGCCCCGGGGCCGGGCGCCGCGGCGCGCCCTGCCCCGCTCGCCGACCTGCTCCTGGAGGCGGTGCCGCACGGCCCCAATTGGGCGGCACGGATCACCGCCCTCCTGCCTGGCGGCGGGACGGACCCGGCGGGCGCGGGGGAACCACCGTGACCGGGCCCGCGGATCCCGCGCGCCCCGGTCCAGCGTGGCCCGGCCCGGTCCGCGCCTCCGACTCCGACCGGGACGCGGCGGCCGACGCCCTGGCCGACGCGGTCGCATCCGGGCGGCTCTCGCTGGCCGAGCACCAGGCGCGGCTCGACGCCCTCTACGCTGCGACCACGACCGACCAGGTCAGCGCGGTCACCGCCGACCTGCCCGCGCGGCCGGCGGGACGGGGGGCGGTGTTCCGCGCGGCCGATCCGTACCGGACTGTTGCGCTGGCCGGCCGGGCACGCCGCGCCGGCGGCTTCCGGATCGGCCGGTTCCACTCCGTCGTGGCGATCGCCGGGCGGATCGACCTCGACCTGCGCGCCGCCCGGCCGAGCCAGGAGGAGGTCACGCTCACCGTCCGGGCGGTCGCCGCCACCGTCAGCGTGCTCGTGCCCGCCGCGTGGCGGATCGACGACCAGGTGGTCGTGCTCGGCCCGCGCAGGGCCATCGAGCCGCGCCCCGCTCCCGGGCCGGTGCTGCACCTGCGCGGCCTCGTGCTCGGCGGCGCGTTCCTGCTCTCCGGCGGGGCGTGAACCGGCAGGCGCCCGGCTGGCGCTCAGCGGACGATCAGCGCGCTGTCACGGCGGGGCACGAGCTCGCCGATGACCGGCGCGCCCGGCACCTCTCCCGCGACGAGCAGCCCGCCCGAGGTCTGCGCGTCCGCGAGCAGCAGGACGTCCTCCTCGGCGACCGCGCGGATGTCGCAGTGCGGCGCGACCCACGCGAGGTTCCGTCGGCTGCCGCCCGGCAGGTGGCCGGCGCGCAGCGCCTCCCGCGCCCCGTCGATCAGCGGGACGGCCGCGTGGTCGATCACCGCCGTCACGCCGCTGGCCCGCGCCAGCTTGTACGCGTGGCCGAGCAGGCCGAACCCGGTCACGTCCGTCGCGCACCGGACGCCGGCAGCGAGCGCGGCGCGGCTGGCAGCGGCGTTCAGCGTGGTCATCACCTCGATCGCGGCCATGCTCACCTGCCCGGTCGCCTTGTGCCAGGCGTTCAGGACCCCGGAGCCGAGCGGCTTGGTCAGCGTCAGCGGCAGCCCAGGAACGCCGGCATCGAGGCGCAGCAGCCGGCCCGGGTCGGCGATGCCGGTCACCGCCATCCCGTACTTGGGCTCGGGGTCATCGATGCTGTGCCCGCCCGCGACGTGGCAGCCGGCCTGGCGCGCGACCTCCAGGCCGCCGCTGAGCACCTCGGCCGCCAGGTCGGCGCCGAGCAGGTCACGCGGCCAGCCGAGCAGGTTCAGCGCCACCAGCGGCTCCCCGCCCATGGCGTAGACATCGGACAGCGCGTTGGCCGCGGCGATCCTGCCGAACGTCCTGGCATCGTCCACCACCGGGGAGAAGAAATCCGCGGTCGCCACGACCGCCCTGCCCGGGCCGAGCCGCACCACCGCGGCGTCGTCGCCGTGCTCGACTCCGACCAGCAGGTCGCCCGGGCGGTGCTCGGGCACGAGCCTGGCAACGGCCTCCTCAAGCTCCCCCGGCGGGATCTTGCACGCGCAGCCGCCGCCCCGGGCGAACCGGGTCAGCCGGTGTCCGGTCATCCCAGCCATGCCGGCCACCGTACCGCGCGCCGCTCGCCGTCGCTGGCCGGGCGGGCCGTCGCCGGCCGGGGCGGGCGCCGCCCGCGGCAGGAGCGCGGCAGGAGTAGCGTGGGGCGCGGAGGCGTCCGGGTGCCTGGTGGCCCTCCCGGTCTTCAAAACCGGTGGACGGCGCGCGACGTCGTCGGCGGGTTCGATTCCCGTCCGCCTCCGCTCGGTCCCGGCGGAGCGCCGCAGGGCCGCACCGGCGGATCTGGGCGCCCGGTCATCGTGGGGGCGGCGATGCACGTGATCGCGACCGCCGGTCACGTCGACCACGGCAAGTCGACGCTGGTGCGCGCGCTGACCGGGATGGAGCCCGACCGCTGGGAGTCCGAGCGCCGCCGGGGCATGACGATCGACCTGGGCTTCGCCTGGACGTCATTGCCGTCAGGCGGGCCCGTCGCGTTCGTGGACGTGCCGGGGCACGAGCGCTTCATCCCGAACATGCTGGCCGGAGCTGGCTCGGTCCCGGCGGTCATGTTCGTCGTGGCAGCCGACGAGGGCTGGATGCCGCAGTCGGCCGAGCACCTGGCGGCGATCGACGCCTTCGGCGTGCGCCACGGCGTGCTGGCGATCAGCCGCTCCGACCTGGCAGATCCGGGGTCGGCGATGCGGGAGGCGCAGCGCCACCTCTCGGGCACCAGCCTCGGCAGCGGCGCGGCAGGTCCCGAGGCGGTCGCGGTCAGCGCGCTGACCGGCCGTGGGCTGCCCGATCTGGTAGCGGCCCTGGACCGGCTGGTCGCGCGCCTGCCCGCAGCCGATCCGGACGGCGACGTCCGGCTCTGGCTCGATCGGGCGTTCGTCATCAAGGGCAGCGGGACCGTCGTCACGGGAACCCTGCAGGCCGGCACCATCCGGGCGGGTGACGAGCTGACGCTCACGCCGTCGCAGCGGCGCGTGCGAGTGCGCGGCATGCAGTCGCTGGGCACTCCCGTCACGCAGGCCAGCGGGGTCGCACGGGTCGCGCTGAACCTGCGCGGCGTCGGCGCGACTGACCTCCGCCGCGGAATGGCGCTGGTCACGGAAGGCCGGTGGACGCTCACCGGCGTGATCGACGTCCGCGTGCTGCCACCGCCTTCGCACCCGGCCGGCGCTGCGGCCCTCCCCGCGCGCGTGACGCTGCACGTCGGGACCGCCCGGGTGGCGGCCGGGCTCCGGGTGCTCGGGGAGCGCATCGCGCGGCTGACCCTTGCCCATCCCCTGCCGCTTCACGTCGGCGACCGCCTCCTGCTCCGGGACCCAGGCGCGCGGGCCGCGCGGGCCGCGGCGAGCGGGCCCGGCGGCCCGGCGATGGTGGCCGCAGCGGTCCTCGACGTGACTCCCCCGCCGCTGCGCGGGAGCGGCGCGGCGGCCCGGGCGGCCAAGGACCTGGCGTCGTGGCCCGACGCCCCGGCGATCAGCCACCTGCTCGCCCGGCACCCGGTGCTGCGGGCGCGGACTGCGGAGGCGATGGGACTGCGCGGCCTGCCCGAGCCCGTGGCCGGCGACTGGCTCGTCGATCCGGCGCACTGGCGTCGCCTGCGTGGCCTTCTCGCCGAGGCGGTCGCCGCCGACGCGGCCCGCGACCCGCTGGCGCCGGGACTGGCCGTGGACGCCGCCCGGGCCAGGCTGGGGCTTCCCGATCGCCGCCTGGTCGAGGCGCTCGCCGCGTGGGAGGGCGCCGGAGCCGAACCGCTCGAGGCCAGCCGCGGGTGCCTGCGCCGCGCGGCGCGGGCACCTGGCCGTGCGGAGGCGGGAGGACCTCCCGGCGGCTCAGGGCTTCCCCCCGCGGCCGCCGCGGGCGTGCGGGCGCTTCTGGCCATCCTCAAGGACGCGCCGTTCAGCCCGCCCGACGCGGCGAGCCTGCGCGAGCTCGGGCTGGACCCGCGGGCGACCGCGGCGGCCGAGCGCGCCGGCCTGCTGCTCCGGCTGCCGGGGAACGTGGTGCTCGGCCCGGCAGCGACCGAGCGCGCGGCGGCGATCCTCGCCCGGCTGCCCCAGCCGTTCACGGCGTCGCAGGCCCGGCAGGCACTGCGGACCAGCCGCCGCGTGGCGATCCCCCTCCTGGAGCGGCTGGACCGGGAGGGGCTCAGCGAGCGGCTGCCCGACGGCCGCAGGATCATGCGCCAGGCCTAGCCCGGGCGGGAGATACTCGCAGGTACCGCATGAGGATCCCGACCCTGAGGGGGCGGACGCGAACACCTCGGAGATCAGCCACCTTGAGGCCGTGCTCGCCGGCCGGGAGCCGGCTCGCCTGCGGCGCCCCGCCGTGCTCGGCCGGCTCGCCGAGCTTCACCTGCGCGACGGCGGGCAGGGCGCCGGCCGCGCACGGCAGCTCGCCGAGGCCGGCCTGGCCCTGGTGTCCGGCGGTGACCCGATCCTGCCGAAGCTGCTGCACGTCATGGCGATGGCACTGCGCGCCGGTGACCCGCCGCCGGGCGCGCTCGGCCGGGACGGCAGGGCGGCCCGGGCCGACCGTGACGCATGGCTGCTCAGCCTCGACCCGGTCCCGCGTGAGGCTCTGCACTTCGCCCGGGAGTGGGGCGACTGGGCCTGGCGGCGCGAGGCCTGGGACGAGGCGGCGGAGGCCTATGAGGCGGCGGCGATCGCGCTCCACAGGATCGTGCTCCGGGCCACCCCGGGGATCCGGGCGCGCCTTGACCTGCTCGGCCAGCACCGCCATCTCGGCCCGCGCAGCGCGTTTGCCCACGCGCGCGCCGGCAGGCCGCGCGAGGCGGTCACCGTGCTTGAACGCGACGGCGACCTGCTCTTCGCGGCCGGCTCGCAGCGCCGTGACCTGGATGCCCTGGCCCTGGACGGCCGGAGCGACCTGCGCGATGCCATCCTCCGGGCGGCCGGGGAGTCCGCCGGCGCGGCCGCGGCGCCACCCGACGGCCATGGCTGGCTCGCCCCGGCCGCCCGCTCCGCGCAGCGGAAGGTGGACGAGCTGGTGCGGCACGTGCGGGCGCTCCCGGGCCGCTCAAGGTTCGCCACCCCCGCAGGCTGGGCAGATGTCTGCGATGCCGCCAGGCACCTGCCGTTCGCCTACCTCGCGGCCACCGACAAGGGCACCGTCGTCCTCACCGTGCGGCAGGGAGCCGGGCAGATCGCGTACGCCTGCCTGCCGCAGACCCTGCAGGACGCGTGGCTGGCCGTCCGCGAGTTCTTCCGCGGCGAGCACGAGATCGCGCCCGCCAGCTCGGCCGACGCCCTGTTGAGGGCGCTCGAGTGGCTCAGCCTGCTCGTGCTCCCGGTGTACCGGGCCCTCGACGGCGACCACCCGGTGGTGCTGGTGCCCTCCGGACTGCTCGCCCAGCTGCCGCTGCACGCGGCATGCGGCATCTTCGCCGGGAAGCGGATCCGCTACTGGTTCCATCCCTCGCACGTCACCTACGCGGGCTCGGCCCGCTCGTGGCTGGCGTGCCGGGAGCGGGCGCGGGCCGCGCCGGCCCGCGCCCTCGTGGTCAGCAATCCGGGCCCGCTCCCGGCGACCCACGACGAGCTGCTGCTGTCCGACTACGAGGCGGCGGCGGTTGCCCGGCACCTGCCGGTCACCGTGCTGGCCGGACGGGAGGCGACCGACGAGGCGATCCTGGACGCGCTGCCGCGCGCCGACGTCGCGCACCTGAGCTGTCACGGCGCGGTCGACGGGCGGTTCCGTTACACCGGAGTGCTGCTCGTCGCCGACCGCCGGGTGCTCACCATCGCCCACTGGGAGGGCTCGCCCGCGCTGCGCGCCAGGCTCGTCTTCCTCTCCGCCTGCGGCAGCGGCATGACGGCCTCGGGCGTGGCGCAGCTCGTCAGCGTCCCCGCGGCCCTGGTGGCCGCGGGTGCCGCGGCGGTCATCGGCACGCTCTGGCACGCCGACGAGATGGCGACCCTGCTCGTCGTGACCCGCTTCTACCACCTGTGGGGCGGCGGTGCGGAGCTGGCCGCCGCCCTCGGCGGCGCGCAGGAGTGGCTCGCACTTTCCAGCGCCGCCGACCTGCGCCGGGCGGTGCCCGGTGAGGCCGCGGCCAGCCCGGCCGCGAGTAGACTCGCCGCCTGTCCCGACGACGAGCGGCCCTACGGCCATCCGTGGTTCTGGGCGCCGTTCTTCCTGCTCGGCGCATGACCGCCGGCTCCCGACTCCCGGCACCTCGGAGGGACCATTGACAGCGCTGCCCGTCTCCTACATGAAGGCCATCAGGCACCTCACCGGGTTCTGGGCGGCCTACCCGCTGTCTCAGGAGCTCGCCCCCGGGGCCTACGGCCGGCGGGTCGAAGGCAGGTTCGTCGCCGACGGGCACCTGTCCGACCTGCCCGGCTGGGACCCGGATGCGCTCGCCACCGCCCAGGCACCGGCCCGCGCGCCGGCGGATGCCTGGCTGTCGGACGGGGTCAGCGTCGAGCGGCTCGCCGTGTCCGCCGACGGCCCGGCCCTGCCCGCCGCAGGCCGCATCCGGCTGCGGTTCAGCCAGGCGGAACAGGCTGCGTTCGCCTGCCGCAACGGCCGGGAGTGGGCATTCGCGGGCCTGCGCCGCGTCAAGGAGCATCTGATCCGGCTCTATCGCGACGGTCACTGGGACCACCGGGACATCCTGATCACGCACGTGCTCCGCACGGATGCCGCCTGGCTGTTCTACTCCAGCCGCAGCGGCCAGTCGGTGGACCTGGGCGTGTCCGTCGCGCCGGGCCCGGCCGCCGCGGCCGACCTGCTCAAGGCGGCGATCGGCGGGGGCGACGCCGAGATCGGCTACAGCGGGGTCGCGTCCTCGGGGTACTCGTCGACGCTGAACGGCCCGGCGACCCCGCTGTTCCAGGCGATCAGGATCAGGCGGGTCCCGGCGGTGTCCGCCGAGATCGTGGTCAAGGGCGCCGGGCCGTTCGAGGAGCCGTCCTTCGGCGACCCGGAGGACGGGTAGCCGTCACGCCGCTCTCGCCGGCGGGCCACGTGCACAGCAGCGGGAGGTTGGTGAGCCATGTCGGCGGCCGGCCGGGTGACGCGGGTCTGCCAGGCCAGCCACGTGCGCGGCGGACCGTGCCCGTCCTCCTCGCATGCCGTCAGGCGGTGAACGCGGTCAGCACCCGGCTGACCGCGGCCACGTGCATCGAGGCGGCGCGCCCGAGCCCGCGCAGGGGCCCGCCGCCGCCCGGCGGGGTACCGGACCCGGCCAGCTGGCATCGTCAGTCCTCCCGCGTGCCATGCGCGGCCGGCGCGGCGCGGGCGGGGTCGTCCGCCGCCACGCCGTCCGCTGCCACGCCGTCCGCCGCTACCCCGGCCGCCGCCAGCTGCCCGTTCCCGTGCTGGCCCTTCCCCGCCTGGCTGGCGAACTGGGTCCGGTACAGCTCTGCGTAGAGTCCCCCGGCGGCCAGGAGCTCGGCATGCGTGCCGCGCTGGACGATCCGCCCGCCGTCGAGGACCAGGATCTGGTCGGCTTGGATGATCGTGGCCAGCCGGTGCGCGATCACCAGTGACGTCCGCCCGGACAGCGCCGTCTTCAGCGCCCGCTGCACCGCCGCCTCGGACTCGGAGTCCAGGTGGGCGGTGGCCTCGTCGAGGACCACCACCGACGGCGCCTTGAGCAGCAGCCGGGCGAGGGCGACGCGCTGCTTCTCCCCTCCGGACAGGCGGTAGCCCCGGTCGCCGACGATTGTGTCCAGGCCGTCCGGCAGGCTGGCGATCAGCGGCCAGATCTGCGCGGCCCGGCATGCATCGATCAGGTCCTGCTCGGTCGCGTCGGGCCGCGCGTAGCGCAGGTTCGCGCGGATCGTGTCGTGGAACAGGTGGGAGTCCTGGGTGACCATGCCGATCGCGGCGTGCAGGGAGTCCTGGGTGACGTTCCTGATGTCGGTCCCGCCGATCCTGATCGTCCCCGCACGCGGGTCGTACAGGCGCGCGACCAGGTGGGTGATCGTGGTCTTGCCCGCCCCGGACGGCCCGACCAGGGCGGTGAGCTTGCCCGCCGGGGCGTGGAAGGTCACGTCGCGCAGCACGTCCTGGCCGGCGTCCGCCCGCTCCGGCGCCGGCAGCGCGATCGATTCCAGTGAGGCGAGCGAGACCTCCGCGGCGGTCGGGTAGCGGAACCAGACGTGCTCGAAGTCGAGTGCCGGGGCGGCCTGGCCCAGCTCCAGCCGGACGGCGCCGGGCATGTCCTCGATCAGCGGCTTCAGGTCGAGGACCTCGAACACCCGGTCGAAGCTGACCAGCGCGGTCATCACGTCGACCTGCACGTTGGACAGCGAGGTGATGGGGCCGTAGAGCCGGCCGATCAGCGCCGCGAGTGCGACCAGCGTGCCGATCTTGAACATGTCGTGAATGGCCAGGACGCCACCGAGGCCGTAGACCACGGCGGTGGCCAGCGAGGCCAGCAGCGTCAGCGCGACGAACAGGCTGGATCCGTACATGGCCGTCTGGACCCCGATGTCGCGCACCCTCCCCGCCCGGCTGCCGAACACCTCGGCCTCCTCCTGCGGGCGGCCGAAGAGCTTGACCAGCAGGGCGCCGGCCACGTTGAAGCGCTCGGTCATCGTGGACCCCATGGCGGCGTCGAGCTGCATCGATTCCCTGGTGAGCCGCTGGAGCCTGCGGCCGACGAGCCTGGCAGGCACGATGAACAGCGGGATAAGCACCAGCGCGACCAGCGTGACCTGCCACGACAGCGACACCATCACGATCAGGACCAGCGCCAGGGAGATCACGTTGGCGACGACGGAGGAGAGGGTGGAGGTGAGGGCCTGCTGCGCGCCGATCACGTCGCTGTTGAGCCGGCTGACCAGCGAGCCGGTCTGGGTCCTGGTGAAGAACGCGATCGGCTGCCGCTGGACGTGCGAGAAGACCTCGGTGCGCAGGTCGTAGATCAGGCCCTCGCCGATCCGCGCGGAGAACCAGCGCTGGGCGATCGTGAGCAGCGCGTCGAGCAGCGCGAGGGCGGCGACTGCGCCGCCGATCGCCAGGACCACCGCCGTGCGCCGCGGCAGGATGCCCTGGTCGATCAGGGCGCGCAGCAGCAGCGGGACCGCGACCGTGATCACCGCGTCGAGCGCGACGATGACCAGGAAGAGCGCCAGGTCCCGCCGGTACGGCCGGGCGTAGGACAGGATTCGGCGTACTGTTCCCGGCGCGAGCTGCTGATGGGTGACCGAGCGGTCGCGGGAGAATGACCGCATGGCGTGCCAGGTGGCATAGGTCATGCCGGAGCCAACCACGCCGCCGGCGCGGGCCTTCCCCGGTCCGCTCAGGGCGAACCGGGTGGCGGCCCGGCCGGCACGCTAGCCCGGCGCCGCAGCAACGCGGCCTGAGCGCGCCGCTCAGCCGCCGCCTGCTCCTGCAGCGTGTGCCCGGCGGCCTGCTGCAGCAGCGCCTTGGTCGCCCGGGCCGGCGCGGCACCGACCGCCAGCAGCGCGGCGACCAGGTCGGAGACGGCCGCGTCGAACTCGGCGGCGGGCACGACCAGCTCGGCCAGCCGCAGCGCCACCGCCTCGGCCGCCGTGACGGTCCGGGCGGTCAGGCACAGCTCCATGGCGCGGGGCAGCCCGACGATGTCCACCAGCGGCTTGGTGCCGGTGAGGTCCGGGACCAGCCCCAGGGCGGGCTCCTTCATGCACAGTTTCGCGTCCTCGGCGAGGATCCGCAGGTCGCAGGCGAGCGCGAGCTGGAACCCGGCGCCGATCGCATGCCCCTGCACGGCGGCGATCGAGACGATCGACGGGTCGCGCAGCCACAAGTAGCCCGCCTGGTACCGCGCGATCGCCTGCTCGAAGTCGGGGTCGCCGGGATTGACCAGGCCTTCCTCGCCGGGGGCGCCCTCCCCCGACAGCAGCCGCAGGTCGATCCCGGCGCAGAAGGACGGCCCCTCACCGCGGATGACCACGACCCGGACCTGTGGCGGCAGGCCGGCGCCGATGGCGGCCAGGCCGCGCCAGGTTGCCGGGGTCATGGCGTTCCGGCGTTCGGGCCTGGCCAGCGTGACCGTTGCCACCTCGCCGCCGACCGCAAGCCGCAGCCCGGCCGCTCCCAGGCTCCCGTCCGGCGACGGCTCGGCGGATGGCCGGCTGGTCACTGGGTCAGCTCTTGGCCCGCGTCCGGGTGGCGCCGCCGCGCCCTCGCAGCGTCACGCCCGCCTCCGCCAGGATGCGGTGGATGAACCCGTAGGACCGTCCGGTCGCCGCCGCGAGAGCCCGGATGCTCTCCCCGGCGTTGTACCGCTTCTGCAGATCCGACGCCAGCCTCGCGCGGTCGGCACCGGTCACCCTGGTGCCCTTCTTGAGCGTCTCGGTCACGCCATCCTCCCGGTCAGACAGATACGGCCGCAGGGCCACCGTATCCAGTCATGATCACGCATCGGGTCCCGATCGGCCACCCGGACGACCGCAAAATAACTGGCGGCCGGGCCGATCGCCGCGCTGCCCGGCCATTCGCCCCAGCGCGATCATTCGCCCCAGAGCGATCATTCACGCCAGTGCCACCAGATCGGCCAGGCCGGCGCTCCACAGGTCCTCGACGCCGTCGGGCAGCAGCAGGACCCGATGCGGGCTGAGCGCCTCCACCGCTCCCTCGTCATGGGTGACCAGGACGATCGCCCCGGCGAAGCGGCGCAGCGCCGAGAGTATCTCCGCGCGGCTGGCCGGGTCGAGGTTGTTGGTCGGCTCGTCCAGCAGCAGCACGTTCGCGCCCGAGACCACGAGCAGCGCCAGCGCGAGCCTGGTCTTCTCCCCGCCGGAGAGCACGCCCGCCGGCTTGGCGACGTCGTCGCCGGAGAACAGGAACGAGCCGAGGACCGTGCGCTGCTCCGCCTCGCTGAGGTCCGGCGCGGCCGAGCGCATGTGCTCAAGGACCGTGCGCCCGGCCTCGAGGGTCTCGTGCTCCTGCGCGTAGTAGCCGATCCGCAGCCCATGGCCGGCCCGGATCTCCCCGGTGTCGGGCTCCTCCACCCCGGCGAGCAGCCGGAGCAGCGTGGTCTTCCCCGCGCCGTTGAGCCCGAGCACCACGATCCGCGCGCCACGGTCCACCGCCAGGTCCACGTCGGTGAACACCTCAAGCGAGCCGTAGGACTTGGACAGGCCCCGGGCCGCCAGCGGAACCTTGCCGCAGTGGGCCGGCTCGGGGAAGCGCAGCCGCGCGACGCGCTCCGGCTGGCGCTCCGCCGTCACGCCGGCGAGCAGCCGCTCGGCCCGGCGGGCCATGCCCTGGGCCGCCTTCGCCTTGGTCGCCTTGGCCCGCATCCGGTCGGCCTGCGCCTGCAGCGCCGCCGCCTGCCGGTGCGCGTTCACCCGCTCGCGGCGCCGGCGCCTGGCATCCGCCTCCCGCTGGTCCAGGTAGGCCCGCCAGCCGAGGTTGTAGATGTCGAGCGCGGCCCGGTCGGCGTCGAGGTGGAAGACCTTCGTCACCAGAGCCGCCAGCAGCTCCGTGTCGTGGCTGACCACGATCAGGCCGCCCCGGTGACCTCGCAGGTGGTCGCGGAGCCAGCGGACCGAATCGGCGTCCAGGTGGTTGGTCGGCTCGTCCAGCAGCAGGGTGCCGGCGCCTCCGAACAGGATCCGCGCCAGCTCGGCCCGGCGCCGCTGGCCGCCGGAGAGCGTGCGCAGGGGCTGGCCGAGGACGGCGCCGGGCAGCCCGAGGCTGGCGGCCAGGGACGCCGCCTCGGCCTCCGCGGCATACCCGCCGAGCACCGACAGCCGCTCCTCAAGGCGGCCGTAGTCGCGCACCGCCGCGTCCCGCCGGGCCGGGTCGGGGTCAGCCATCGCCTTCTCCGCGGCGCGCATCCCGGCCAGGACCTCGTCCAGGCCGCGGGCCGACAGGATGCGGTCGCTCGCCAGGGCATTCAGGTTCCCGGACCTGGTGTCCTGCGGCAGGTAGCCGACCGTTCCGCCGACCCGGACCGTCCCGGCGGCCGGCTGGCCCTCTCCGGCGAGCACCCTCAGCAAGGTTGTCTTGCCGGCGCCGTTCCTGCCCACCAGGCCGACCCGGTCCCCGGCCGAGACCTGGAACGAAGCCTGCTCCAGCAGAAGGCGCGGGCCTGCGCGCAACTCGACGTCGTGCGCTGCGATCATGGACCGGCTCACTCCCAGGGTCTTGCAAAACGCATGGAACGGACGGCACCCGCCGGGCGCCGCCTGGCACCCGGCGAGCAGCCTACGAGAGGAGCGGTCCCATGTGACCGAGGCTACCAGCCCGTCGTCAGCCCGTGCCCGCCTGGTCCCGCGCCGCCCGGTTGAGCGCGCTGATCACCCCGCGCAGCGAGGCCCGGACGATCGATTCGCTGATCCCCACGCCCCAGTAGACCGTCCCGCCGATCTCGGTCTCCAGGTAGGCAGCGGCCCTGGCGTCCCGCCCGGCTGACAGCGCGTGCTCGGCGTAGTCCAGCACCCGCACCGGCACCCCGCCCAGGCCCAGGTCGAGCGCCGAGAGCGCCTCGCAGAACGCGGCGACCGGGCCGTTGCCGGCGCCGGCCAGCTCGTGCTCCGCGCCGAAGGCCCGGACGGTCGCGGTGATCTTCTCGGCGCCGTCCTCGCTTTGCGTGCTGAAGCTCAGCAGCTCGAACGGGCCGGGCGCCAGGTAGGTCTCCTGGAAGACCTGCCACATCAGCGCGGCGTCCACCTCCCCGCCCTCGGTGTCGGTATGCCGCTGGATCACCCGGCTGAACTCGATCTGGAGCCGCCGCGGCAGGTCGAGGTGGTGGTCGTGCTTCATGATGTAGGCGACGCCGCCCTTGCCGGACTGCGAGTTGACCCGGATGACGGCCTCGTAGGACCGCCCGACGTCCTTGGGGTCGATCGGCAGGTACGGCATCTCCCACGGCAGCTCGCCGGCCGGCCGGCCGGCCTGGGCGGCGAGCTGCTCCAGCCGGTCGAAGCCCTTCTTGATCGCGTCCTGGTGGGAGCCGGAGAACGAGGTGTAGACCAGGTCGCCGGCGTAGGGGTGGCGCTCGTGGACCCCGATCCCGGTGCAGTACTCCGCGGTCCGCCGGATCTCGTCGATGTCGCTGAAGTCGATCATCGGGTCGATGCCCTGGCTGTACAGGTTCAGCCCGAGCGTGACCAGGTCCACGTTGCCGCACCGCTCGCCGTTGCCGAACAGGCACCCCTCGACCCGGTCGGCCCCGGCCAGCATCGCCAGCTCGGCGTCGGCGACCGCGGTGCCGCGGTCGTTGTGGGTGTGCACGGACAGGCAGACGTGCTCGCGACGGGACAGGCTACGGCTCATCCACTCGATCTGGTCGGCGTAGACGTTCGGCGTGGACCGCTCGACGGTGCACGGCAGGTTGATCACGATCTCCCGGTCCGGGCCTGGCTGCCAGACGTCCATGACCGCCTCGCAGATCTCGGCGGCGAAGTCCAGCTCGGTGTCCATGAAGATCTCGGGCGAGTACTCGTACCCGAACTCGGTGTCGTCCAGGTACTGCTCGGCGTGCTTGAGCACCGCCCTGGTGCCGTCGACCGCCACGGCCTTGCACTCCTGGCGGCCATCACCGCCGAATCCGAACACCACGCTGCGGAACATCGGCGCCGCCGCGTTGTACAGGTGGACGGTCGCCTGCCTGGCGCCGACGAGCGACTGGATCGTCCGCTCGATCAGTTCCTCGCGGGCCTGGGTCAGCACCGAGATGCGGACGTCGTCGGGGATCGCGCCGGAGGTGATCAGCTGGCGGACGAAGTCGAACTCGGTCTGGCTGGCGGCCGGGAAGCCGATCTCGATCTCCTTGTAGCCCATCCGCACCAGCAGGTCGAACATCGCCTGCTTGCGGGCGGCGTTCATCGGGTC